>NZ_JBVBZF010000173.1:0-7369 GCF_057447755.1 Fusibacter sp.
CCTTTTATGTGTTCCCGAATCTACAAATGAGCATCAAATAGTGGGTGTTATCAAATATTTAGTTCTATCTAGGACTTCTTCATTACAACCAATTCAACTTAATCTTGACACATTCCTGACCGTGACGATTATGGAGGATATGTCTTGTTTCAAGGCCATTAACTTCTGTAAACACACTAATGGTCTCATCAATGAAAACTTCTTTTTTATAGATGACTTGTAATCGACTTGGTGACTTTTCCTTAATATACTCATAAGGCAAGCTGTCTAGTGCCCACTTGAGATAAGATACATTATTGACATGTTGATTAATGTCAATGTCTGAAAATCTGCTTTTAAAAGTCATGCCTTCAACGCACTCAATTTTAAAGTCCATGTGGTCAAGCTTGAGAGGCTTTTGACTATTTTCAGGTACGCCAAAACGCTCATAGAGCACTTGGGGAATGGTTTCTTGTTTTCTTGTTTCATAGTTAATATAAGCCCATTTACTCGTGGCAGTACAGACGATTTTACCCGCTTGGTCCAAAATCTCGTAGGCTCTATAAGCTATAAACTTTCTAAAATAGGTTGGTTTTGTTTTAACGGTGAGCTTTTGTATTTTTTCAATGGGGCTGACAAAATGTATATCCCATTCTACAATCACCCACACGGCATGATCGTGATCTTTGCCAAAGAGAGAACGGTAATGGACAGTAGAGATGTCCTGTAAATAGTTAAGTATGGTCGTTAATCTAACGGTCTTATGAGGATCAAAATCAAATGTATGTAACTCATAAGGTTTTTCAAAATAAGGGATCATGAGTCTTTCCTTTCTGCTATATAAATGTCCTCTAAATTATATCACTTTTATTTTAAGATTATATCTATTCGTTTATAAATTTTTTCTAAACAATATCGTGTATTGGTCTTGTAAATCCGTTCTATATGTGGTATTATCACTAAGAAATAAATGGCACCATAAATTAAATAGCACTTTTTAATTTGGTCCTGTGAGGCTAAAAAGAGAAGATTAAAGTCTTCTCCCAACATTTTTTTAGAGAAAAAGGGAGGTTTTTTTATGTCAACAAATAGTTTTGCTGAATCACCGAGCACCTTAAAGGATGCTAGAAATTTTGTTTTAGGTCTTCAACATCTTATCGCCATGTTTGGTGCAACTGTACTCGTTCCGATCTTAACGGGCTTCAACCCATCTGTTGCGCTTTTCACTGCTGGCTGTGGTACGCTTATCTTTCACATTTGTACAGATAGAAAAGTACCTGTATTTTTAGGCTCTTCATTCGCATTTATTCCATTGATTATCCAAGTAAAAGAATTGTATCAAGGTGATCTAGCATATGCCCAAGGTGGGATAATCGTTGCTGGATTTATTTATGTACTTTTATCTTTCTTAGTTAAGTCAGTAGGCGTAGACCACATCAAATCATTTTTACCAGCACATGTTGTTGGACCAATGATCATCGTAATCGGTCTAAACCTCGTACCTGTAGCATATGGTATGGCATCTGCAAATTTCGTACTTGCCGCTGCAACACTTGGTACTGCGCTTGCAATCAACTTCCTTGGCAAGGGTTTTATCAAACAGTTATCAATCTTAATTGGTGTTGTCGTGGGTTATTTACTCTCTTTATCAATGGGCCTTGTGGACTTCACAAGCATCCAACAGGCATCAATTATTGGTATTCCAGCCTTTACACTTCCTAAGTTCAGCTTAGAGGCTATTTTAATCATCGCACCAGTTGTACTGGCTGTATTCATGGAGCACATTGGCGATATCACAACCAATGGAACTGTGGTCGGTAAAAACTTCATTGAAAATCCAGGTCTTCACAGAACCTTGTTAGGTGATGGTCTTGCTACGATGTTCGCTGGCCTTCTTGGTGGGCCTGCAAATACCACTTATGGCGAAAATACTGGTGTTTTGGCAATTACACAAAATTACAACCCTGCAATTTTAAGAATCGCAGCAGTGTTTGCAATAATCTTGAGCCTAGTGGGTAAATTAGGCGGTGTCCTTGGCTCTATCCCGACAGCAGTAATGGGTGGTATCAGTTTAATGCTCTTCTCAATGATTGCCTTAATCGGTGTTAAAACCATTAAAGATCAAAAAGTTGCTTTTAATGTGAAGAACATTGTGATCATGGCTTTAATCCTCTTCGTCGGCTTAGCACCATCTTACCTACCTGCATTGGCACTTAAAATTTCAATTCCAAATTCAGCAGTTGCACTTTCTGGATTGAGCTTGGCTGCACTTTTAGGTGTCATCGTGAATGCTGTATGGCGCAAATTAGACTAAGTCTAACCTAGAAAATACGCGTATAGATAAAAATTATATAAGGTGTTTACAATGTTGATATCAAGTCATATTTGTAAGCACTTTTTTTATTTGTGTTTTTAGTCTTTTTTGGGGCATATATACTTTAACGCGATTTTTTACATATACTGGAGGTTGCTATGCCCAGACATTTAATCGAAAATAATCCTTCACTTTTATGGCTAAAAGACATTGGAATGGATTTCATAAATCTATCTTATCAATATAAAGATCCATTCGTCATACTTAAAAATCAAGAAATTTTATTTTCAAACAAAAGTGCAGATACCCTATTTGAATCAACCCTGATCCATAAAACGATTGACGAGATCACTTCTTCAGATTGTCAATATAGGGATTACTTTGATTATTTTGAAACCATGAGTATTGATAGTACAAATTTGACTGAGCCCATCCGTTTTAAATGGCGCCACATAAAAAATGGAAAGACAAACTTCAACGCTGAAATCCTTCTCTTCATTCTAAAAAATGACCTTTACAACAGTTATTATGGTGCATTTATATTGGACCTTAGCCGCTTGGACACCCCAAACAAGACGACCTCAGATGCACTTTATAATTTGTTGACGAATTCAAAGGAGGCTACCCTAATCATCAATCCTCAAACAGGGTATATTCTCCACGCCAATAAAGTTGCACTTGAGTTCTACGGTTATACAAGTGCTCAAATACATAGATTAAAGATTTCAGATATCAATCTCCTGACACCTGAGGCAATTCAAAATGAAATGGCAAGAGCAACTGCAGAATCTAGAAATCATTTTAATTTTAGACACAAGCTTTCAAACTCAGATATATGGGATGTAAAGGTCATCAGTGGTCCTTTTGAATACAATGGCGAAAAGTTATTGTTTTCTACAATAGAACCTATAAACAAGGTCATTGATATGGCTGTGGAGGACATGGATTATCATAAGGTTTTCAAAAATGCACCTATTCCAATGGTGATTATGTCTAATTCACTTAAGATATTGGATGCTAATGCCGCATTTGAAAAGCATTTTTTATATTCAAAGGCAGAAATCCTACAACAAGCCATCAGTGATGCCATCGTTCCAAGTGAGTTTTCAGAGGAATCATTTTTCTTTTTAAACATGGTGCTTGAAGGGAATACCATTGAGTATGACGTCGTAAGACAAAACAAGAATCATATGAAAAAAAACTATCATATGACCGCATTCCCACTAGCAAGTTCAAATCAAGGTGTCACAAAATTTGTTGCCATGTATGAAGAAATCACAGAGGAAGTAAAAAGCAAACACCTATATGATCTTTTCTTAAAAACATTCGATCATATCACAGAAGGTGTCATAATTACCCGACCTGATAAAAAAATCATATGGGCAAATAAGGCTTTTTTAGACCTGACGGGATATGATCTTGATGAAATCAAAAACCATACCCCTAAAATTTTAAAATCTGGTGAACATACCAGTGAGTTTTATCAAAACATGTGGCTTAGTATAAATTCAAATGGCTTTTGGTCTGGCGAAGTAAAAAATAGAACCAAAACAGGGGCAACGTTGCTGGAGTGGCTCACGATTCTAGATGTTAAAAATCATACAGGTCAAACACTCAACTACATCGGTGTCATCTATGATATTACAAATTACAAGGCCAACGAAGAGAAAATAACAAATTTAGCCTACTACGATCACTTGACTCAACTATTGGCAAGGGGGCATTTCCTTGAACTTTCTGATAAAGCGATTGAAAACGCCGTAGAAAAGGACCAAAAACTATGTCTTTACTATCTTGATGTTGATTTCTTTAAAGAAATTAACGATCAATATGGCCACTCTGTCGGTGATTTAGCACTTATAAGCGTCGCCCTCATCTTAAAAAATATTTTTGATCAAGACGAAATGATTTCAAGAATAGGTGGCGATGAGTTCGTCGTCATGTCGGTATGTAAGGGTAAAAATCTTACTGAAATTCACCGCAATTTAAAAAAAATAGAAGATGCCTTTGTAAGGCCGCTCAAGCTTGATGACCAGATTGAATTGACCCTTTCAGTTTCGGTTGGTTACGCCGTTTTTCCTAAAGAAGGAAGGAGTTTTGATCAATTATTACATGTTGCAGATGACAGGATGTATCAGCTCAAAGCATCTCACCATAAATCCTAAAGTGTCCTGTTGAATATTGTTTAAATTTCAGATAAAATATAACTGTTATTCTAAATACGGAGGAAGCAAATGCGCAAAATACTCATATTGACAGCATCTACAGGTGGTGGGCACGATAAAGCCGCTGAAAATTTAAGGCTTTTACTTGAAAAAAATAACATTACTGTTCAGGTGAGTAGTTTTATGAAAGAGATTAATCGATCACTCGATTATATTGTAGTAAACAGTTATAAGCAAATGTCTTTAAAATCACCCAGAACGTTTGGTCATCTCTATTATATAAGTAATCGAAAATTAGTGAACAATCGCGTTTCTAGTGCATTTAACATCGTTGGCAAGACACGTCTTTTAAATCATATAAAGCAAATGAACCCTGATGTGATTATAGGAACACATTTGCTTGCGAGTAATATCATCTGCAAGCTCAAGGCAAGCCACCAAATTGATATTCCTTATATTTCTGTAGTAACTGATTTTCATACACATAGAAGTTACATCAATTCAGAAGTTAATGCCTATATCGTAGGTTCATCATTCACAAAAAATGCCTTGGTTCAAAATGGCATCAAAAGCAGTATCATTCATAATTTTGGCATACCTCTAACCCCAAAGTATTATCTTGCAAAGGAAAAGAATTCCGATCAGTTCTCTATTCTCATTATGAGCGGAAGTATTGGTTTAACTTTTGTTGATGATATACTGAATACACTGAGAGATTTACCAAACCCAATCCACTGCAAGGTTGTCTGTGGTAATAATATTAAACTTAAGCGATCCTTGGAAAAGAGATTCCACTCTGAAATTGAAAATGGTCTATATGAAATTTTTGGTTTTACGGATGCTGTAGATGAACTCATGGATGCTTCCAATGTCATCATAACCAAACCAGGTGGTTTAACCACCACTGAAGCAATTGCCAAGGGCCTGCCAATCCTGATTCCATTTGCAATGCCAGGTCAGGAGGAAGAGAACACGGATTTCTTGTTAAGTAGTGGTGCAGCCTTTAAAATTGAAAATGGCCAAAAGCTGGTTTTCATTTTGGATCAGCTTATCAATGATCCGACATATTATCATCAAGTTCGTCAAAATGTCTTGAACTTAAAAGCTTCATTTTCCTTGGACAGTACACTTGCATTAATTGAAGAATTTTTATAATGGTAACCGATCTGTCATTTTTGTAATTCATAAAACAACATTTGAGCCACCTTCGATGCCTAAAACCAATCTTCGCTGACGCTGTTTGAGATTGAACACTTCTCATCACAACTTTCGGCTCAAATTTTTTGTATATCATATTTGTTGTATATAATAATAGAGACGCTTAAAATGATCTTTCATTTTTAAGCGTCTCTTTTTATTTGCTTTCAAGCGGAACAAACTTATTCTGCTCTTGTGATAAAGTGGTCAATGGAATTATAAAAGGCCTGCAAGTATGTGTTAACCGCCTCCGTTTTTTCATATCCATTTTCCTTTAGCATATTCAAATAGTCTGACACGATCTGAGCTGAAATGGTTTCAGGATAAGCATCAATAAAGCTTTCATAAGATGCAATCATCTCATCGTTGATCTGTAATTTGTCCTCAAAAATAATGGCCGATGGAATGTAATAATACATATAAGCCTTATACATCTCTAATACAATTGGATAGGTTTTACCACCTTTAAAATGTCTAAGATGATTCTCAGCTAAGAGAATTCTCTCCACCAAATCAGCCTGTGAAATCTCAAGCGAGGATCTAGTTCCAGTATACTCTTCTGATTCCAATGATTTTAAATAAATATAGCTTTGAACTTCTTCGCTCATAAAAGCGGCATAGGGCTTGAATTTCGAATAATCTGTTACAGGGTAAACAACACCTTCGTAAGGTACAAGCTTGTAACCACTGGCATAGATCTCATCTATTACCATGCCGCTACCGCCATCATATTTACCAAAATCGAACTCACCCTTTTCGGCGTTGAAGCATTTCATTAATTCAGTTTGTATATGATTGTCTAAAGAGATGACCTCTACATAATAAAATTGTTTTTTAATGGACATTTCTTCTAGTTTAAAAAAATTTGCAGTTGCCTCTTCAGTGGACATCTTTGATATGTTTTGATCTAAGTATTTGAAATTATTGATCAAGTCCTCGCTGACGACATCTTTATCGACAGGCGTATTGAGATCTACTTGAGCAACAGGGGGAGTAACTGTTGGTGGTAACGCATGCTCACCTTGTCTTTCACTTTGACAACCCGTCAAAGTCAACACGAGCAGGATACCGATCAACCACGTTTTTTGCATATTGCCTCCAATTCTATGTCATTACATTATATTATTCAATTATACCACTAAACTTGTGTCCTTTATGTGAATTTTTCATTAGATTCCAAAATGATTTCATTCAATTTAGAAATTTTATCCTCTATTTCAATATCATGGAGACCACTGTAGGACAAGACGAGGATATTACTGCCTTCATAGTCACTAACACCTTCCAACTTCAGACCTATCTGCTCTGCTTCAACCACGACTTTTTCCTTATTTACACTTTTGGAAAAAGAAAGCATAACATGTAGTCCAGACTCCTTACCCACTAGTTCATAATAAGGATTCTGATGCATTTTAAAGGCCTCAATCAAAATCTGATTTTTTTTACCATATATCTTTTTGATTCTTCTAATATGGCGTTCAAAGTAACCTTCTGACATATAATTGGCTAATGCCAACTGCTCAATCTTAGAAACCGTTTGGGAATAGCGCTCTTTAATTAAATTAAAACGGGACATTAGAGTCTCTGGAAGTACCATGAAACTGATTCTTAGTGAAGGAATCAAGAGCTTTGAAAAAGAACCCACATAAATTACATTTTTACCGTGGTTTAATCCTTGAAGTGCTGGAATCGGGTAGCCCTCATATCTTAGCAG
>NZ_JBVBZF010000174.1:0-7340 GCF_057447755.1 Fusibacter sp.
GATTTTGATTATGCTTCGTCTTCCTCTTCAAATAATGCATCAAATGCTTGTGAAACAGCTTCGTACTCATCATCATCTGCGATTTCAGTTAATTCAATTGAACCATCTTCGTAGTCGATAAATCCATAAAGCATTGCAATTTCTTCAACCGGATGTAAAATTGCGATATATTCCTTTTCATTCACCTCGAAGATGTCAATGATTGGGCACTCTAATTCCTCACCTGTCTCAAGTTCAATCGTAACTGAATGATGGTGTTCATGTTCATGCTCATGATCATGGTCATGTCCACAGCCACATCCACAGCCTTCAGTTTCAAATTCATTATTTTCATTCATATTTTTATTGTTTTCCATAAGTTCACCTCAAATAGTTTATATCTGATTATACACTGACATGACCCATTTTGTCGATAAAATCTATATGAACTCTACAAATTCACCAATTGGTTTCCTGAAACCTCTGATTTTGTCGCTGGTCTTATCCATCTTACCCATTGTGATCATTAGGACTGGCACCTCATTCTCAGGAATATTAAGGTGTGATGCGACCTTATCTTTATCAAAATAAATCATAGGGCAAGTATCCCACCCCTTGTCCTTTGCCAAAAGCATAAAGAGCATGGCCGATAATGATGCATTTCTTACAGCTTCGTCATGTTGAAAACTTTCTCCCCAACCTTCATAGAGATTGTTAATGGTATCAATCATATAGTCATACTCCATTTTGTCAAGAATGCCTAGCATCAAAGACCCCTCATAAATTTTGTTTGCGGATTTATAAGCGTTTTTGTTGCCTGTAACAATTATGGTTGCTGATGCCGTCTTAATTTTATACTGTTTAAATGCCGCCTCATAAACCTCATCTGTCTTCTTTGCATCTTCCACAATATAGTACTTTGCATGCTGAAGATTGAAGGCAGATGGTGCTAAAGAGAGTTCTTTAAAAATTGCCTCAAAGTCACCTCTTGGGATTTTAATATCTTCTAAGAATTTGTTCGCCGATCTTCTTTCCTTAACAACCTTCATAAAATCATTCATTTTTAATACCTCCATACTATCACTAATTAGTAATATAATTTTAATGATAAGGCTCCAATCTGGTTTAACCCTACTGGAACCTTAATTAATCTTTGTAAATACCATTTAAAAGCATTTGTGATTCAACAACAATATATCACTAACTAGTACTAATGTCAATCCTGTTTTTTAAATGTGGACTGGATTCACCCATGTAAAATAAGTTTAACCTGTGAAGCGCCCTAGTACAGGCGATATACAAGAGGTTTCTGTCGTCAATCGTATTGTAGTTTTCACTTGAAACATCACAAATCAATACAGAATCAAACTCAAGGCCTTTTGATAAATAAACTGGAATGATAAAGACGCCGTGTAAGGTAGAGATTGTATCGGGCTCAATGATTTGAATATCTATTTTATCTTTTAAAGCGTCATATATTTGGTATGCATTTTTTTCTGATTTACATAAAAGGCCAATTGACTGGTAGCCCATCTCTTTAGAGACCTTAATTTCAGAAAGAATCTCTTCCACATGCCCCTTTTGATCTTGAGAACCATAAACTTGAGGCCTTACGCCTTGTCTATTAAAACTCCTTATATCTGGTTCTCGTCCTAAGAATTTTAAACTGTATTGAAGAATTTCGTTGGTGCATCGAAAGCTCTTATTCATAGAAATTAAAGAAGCTCTCTTTTTATTAAAAATGTTCTTGATTTGCTCATACAATTCAATCTTTTCCTGCTTTTCAAGGGTTTGATTGACATCGCCTAAAACCGTAAACTTGGCTTTGGGGAAGAGCAAATTTAAGCATTCAAAATGTAGTGGATAATAATCTTGGGCTTCGTCTATAACGACCTGTTTAATCACTTTATAGGCATCATTTCCCAACAACTTTAAATGCAAATAGGCCAATACTATGGCATCGTCATAATGAACTACTGGTGATTCTAAATTTTCTCTTGTATAGTCTAGTATTTCACTTGAAGGAGGCCTTGTATTGGCGATCCTCGATAGTCGCGGTATAAGGTTTGGATCGGTAATCAAACTCTTGTATATAGTAAAAACATCATCTATCCCTCTACCAGACATCTTAAGCTCATCAATATATCGATCTAATAACGACTTGAAATGTATTGACGTTTTATACTCAATGCATGCTTTAATAATAGGGCGATCATGTGCATTTGTCATCATGTTTTCAAGAAATTGATATCTTGATTGTATTTTTAAATGCCCTAGGATGTCCTCAATTAATTCTTCAAAAATCATGGAATTCACGTGGTGTTCACCAAGTTCAGGTAGGACACTGGAAATATATTGTTCAAATAGACTACTTGGTGAGATGATCATGATGTTACTGTATGACAACTTATCCGTAAGCCCTTGATACATAAGGTAGGCTGCTCTATGAAGCGCAATGGATGTTTTCCCACTTCCTGCGACACCCTGAACCATCATAAGCTCATTGTCCATGTCTCTGATAACGACATCCTGGTCCTTTTGTATGGTTTCAATAATTGCCTTCATTTTTGATGAAGCATTTTGAGACAAAAGCTTTTTTAAGAACTCATCAACAATCTGAATATCTGTGTCGAAAAAATACTCCAATTTGCTCTCTTTGATTTCATATTGTCTCTTTAAATTGACATGACCATTGATTCTACCAAGAGGGGCTTCATAATGAACATCACCCAGAGTATATCTATAAAAAACGCTTGCTATGGGAGCCCGCCAGTCATATACTACTATTTCTTTGGCATCGTCATCTTCAAGAGATGCCCTGCCTATATAGATTTTTTCGTAATGTGGAGTGTCTTCAAACTTAAAATCAATTCTTGCAAAGTAAGGTGATTTTATCATGTTTTCAAGTAGGTATACTTGTTTATCTACGTTTTCAAAATCCATGATTTTATTTGAAATCAGATGGGCATACTGGTTCAAATCAGCAAGAGCTTCAAAGCCTTCACTAGACCAAAGATTTGATATTGAATGAGAAGTATTTTCCCGCATCTCTTTTTTCGCTTCAAGAATTGCCCGTTTATTGTTCTCATTTTGATTTTTAACAGCCTCAAGTTGACGTTTAGCCAGTTCAACAGTTTCCTCTAAATGCTTATTTTCAAATTCTAAATCCACTTGTTTTTTACGCATTAAAATCACCTTTCTTTAACACCATAAACGGAGGTTATTTCCATCATATGACATTCTAACACAGGGTTTTGCAGAAAAACAGACTTATTATTTGACGATATCTATGGTATACTTAAGATGGCAGTAAGGTGACGGGTCGTAAATCAGTCATCTTTTTTTATACCCAAAAAAACAGACTGACAAAGTAATCAGTCCATTTTTTTTGGGGATTTATGGTTATTCTAGATTTAAGCGGTTCAATTTATCATTGATTTTTCTGGCATTCTGCAATGCTTGGATATAAACCATCGCATATATCAAGCCTTTTGAGATCATATACACGATTAATATTCCCCAGCCGAGATTTTGAAAATTCTTACCACCTGGTGTGAAATATATAAGGAGCACCAATAAGGCTATATCAGCAAGTATTGAAGTAATGATATAATTTAATCTCATCAATTTATCTGATAAGCCATGAAAGTTAATAAAAGACTCAAATCTCAATACCAGAGCTGCACCTAATAGTACAATCTGCCATATGTTTCTTATGCTTATATGCCCTATACCGCCTAATTGTAGAAAAATGACCACGAAGATGAGTATAACGCCACATAGGGTTGAAACGTCTAAGAATAATTTTTTATAGTGATTCGTAAATGTCATACAGGTTCCTCCTCTCATAAGCCCAGTTTTTGCTTTAAGACCGCAACGTATTTTCTAGATATAAAAACTTTTTCCTTATTCTTCAAAGAAGCTTCAAATCTACCATCAAAAAGAGGGCGAACAGATTCTATTTTTTTAATATTCAAAATCATTGATTTTGAAGCTCTAAAGAATTGATTATTAATCAGCTCCGACTCTAACTCATAAAGCTTCTTACGACTTTCATAAACTTGATTTTCACCGTATATAAATACTTTGTTGTCAACACTTTCAATATAATAAATTTTCTCAGGATCCAAAATATGCATCTCCTTTTCAATCTCACCTAATAGCTTTTGGTCAGGTAATTCTAGAAAATGTAGTAAATTATGTACCGACTCATCCATGGTGTGATAACGTATAATAACTTCATTTTCTGATGCCTTTGAAACCTGTTCTATGGTCACCTTCATGAATTCATCCCCTTTCTTAATTTAAGTATAGACCCCTTATTTTTAATTTACAATGCACCTATAAGTATCATGCGCCATAAGGCATGTAAGATGCGATTTTTCCCGTGCAAGATGGTACTATAAAATAAACCTCCATTAACTTTTAATTGAAAGTCTGGAGGTTTTGTCGTGGTTTGCTTTGAAGATTGGTTGTAAACTTTCATAAGGCATTGCAATAGAAACTCATGTCAACAACAGGAGCCTTTAATAAATTTACCGAAAAATCGATTTTTCTTGAGATAAGAATATAAGACCGCTGAAACACAGCCTGCACCTGCCCTTACTGAAATCGCATTCACGGGGCAATTCATTTGGCATCCACCGCATTCAATGCACCTATTCTTATGTGCTAACTCGATTACAGTCGTCTTAATAAAGACTTGATGCGGGCAAACCTCTGTACATCTCATACAGCCTATACATTTTCCCGAATCAAACTCTAGACTTGCAACTTCTAAATATCTCATAGTATCACCTTTATCAATCCTACCAAGGTTATTAAAATTGAAACAAGACCCATCCAAACCATGATTGGAATTGCTTGCTCTAACTCCTTTTTGACCCCACTAAGCGAAGTGAAGGTCGTAGATCCCGTAAAATTCATGGCTAAAAAACTGGTATAGATTACACCTAGCATAACGAGGCCAATGTTAAGGGCATTCATACCTCGTAATAGAAACAAGAGCAAGGGTAAAGCCACAAGCATTCCATTTTTATAAAACATTCTAAATGGTAATATTGGCAATAATGCCGGAAAAATAAGAGTTCCCAAAATAACCGAAGATAGTGATATCCAAAACAAGGTCATGGGTACTCTTGGTAACATCGCCAACAAAAGCGTAACTGCTAAAACCCTCAAATTAAATATGATTTCAATTGGCACCAAAGTCAATCTGTCTTTTAAATTAAAGGTGACTAACCTCATCTCAGGTTTGATGCCATCCTCTATAAACTCATCCATGTCTTGTATCCTTACTGGACCAAAGATGACTTTCTTCTTTGTGATTTTACTTACCAGATGACTTTGAATACCCGGTGCACTCAATTGTGGCAGAATTATACGATTATGGTCAACAGGCAACTCAATTTCTTGAAGCATTCGAATGACCTCAGCAGTTCCAAACCTGCCTTTTCCTGCTGAACACCAAACGTTAATGCCATCTGAATCGATTACTAGAACCCAATAATCTTTTCTGAGATATTTCCTTAAATAATCAAAAGTAAGTTTATAATTGCCTGTAACGATGACCTCTGACTGCTTATCTGGCCTACCAAAAGCATACAGACCTGTCGGTACCCTGTAATTATCTCGATTTATATTAAGACGAACACCAATATTCCATAAGGTATCTTTTAGGTACACCTTTCTATCAACTCTACCATCCTTGACAATGTGTTTTACAAACTGGTCTGAAACGGGCTCACGTTTGATGGCTTTAATTTCAGATAAAATCGTTAAATCGTCAAAACTTGACGCTTTTACATCAGCGTCTCAACATGATCTGACTTCAAAATCCATAATGTGCTCCTCTCATAAATATATAAATGCATAATTTTTCTATATTATACCATATCAAGAGGCGCTTATAAGCTTGCATTATTTAAAATGTTTTTCACCAAAAAAATAAGCTGACCAAGGTCAACCTATTCAATATCATAAAATGCTGCAGGATTACGCGTCATCATTTCTTCCAACACTTGTCTCTTTATCCCCTTTTCCTCACATAAGGGCATAAAAGATTTAAAGAGACTTGTACACTCATGATTATTTCCATTTTTCATAATATCATTATAAAAATCATCATCTTGAGATAATAAAACCTTATCACCATATCCCTCTTTTAAGACAAACTTAATGTATCTTATTTTTTCTTCATATTTATCTGGCTGAATCATATCGAAACCAATCCAAATGCCTTTTTCATATGCAAACCTGATCGTGTCTTCATGACCCTCCTGGTCTGCATGGGACCAGAGAAACTTACTCATGTCTGCCTTCTCTTGTTCTAAAAGTTTGATAACATCATATACCATCTCATATTCCAATATATGACATTGTATTGGCAAGCCAGTTCTTTTACTGGTCTTGACAGCTGCTTTTAAAAGGGCCTTGTCATGGTCCGAAAGCTTACCTTTGTTTAACAAGAGCTTGATATAACCCGGTCTTATCTTTATGCCATCAATTGTATCCAGTCCCTCTTCAAAATCATGTATCCATCTCTTAGCCATTTTTTCTTCAAAGGTATCCGTAAACATGTCATAGATGTGCGATGGCACATTCCATCCCGTGCTGGGAATGATATGTATATTTGAATCCGTTGAAAGTTTTTTTAACAGCTTAACATTCTGACCACCAATGGGTGGCGATGCTTCTACGATTGCTCTGCACTTATATTGATATAACTCTTTCATCACAGGTAAAAGAACTTGATGTGATTTTTCAATATCTTCATCCTTGTATTTTTTTTCAAAGTACATCTGATTAGCGTATTCATCGATATACTCCCATTTAAAGTGCTCATGTCCTAGTGTCAAACCCAATTCTTCTTTTGAGATTGGCCCATTTACCGTATAAATCATTTTATTTCTCCCTTAAATTTATTTTTCATGCCCATTATAACAAAGAAACCCTGACACATACCTGTCAGGGTTTTAAAAATTATATTTATTTTTTAATTGGTTGATTAAATGGCTGATTTTCATCAAGAACTCACTTGGTCCCAGTGCCGTAATTGTATTTGGATTTTCAAGTACCAGCCTCACTATTTCCTGCTCCATCTTAGTTGTGATGGCCACCCTTATCAAATCGCCTTCGTTTAAAATAGTCGCCTCTTTAAAATAGTCGTTGTCTTTAAGGACTCTGTAAATGCTATTGCTCATTTCAAGAGTATATGTGCATGTTTTGAACTTGTCTGTACGACTTTTAATTTCAACATCCATATAGTCATTATCCGATTCCAAAACATCAATTTTGGAAATACGGTCCAATCTAAAAACTCTTTTTTCATTTTTTAGATGACAAAATGCTGATAAGTACCA
>NZ_JBVBZF010000175.1:0-7327 GCF_057447755.1 Fusibacter sp.
GCAACGTCAAGTACAGATAAAGCTAAGTTTTCTGGAATGTCTGAAGGAATCTTCGCATAAATACCACTTTCAAATAAGATTGCCTTACCCTTAATGTCTACTTGGTCAATGTTGATTCTGATTTCTACAATTTCATCTATTACAAGTGGTGTTAATGAAAGCGATACAAGTGTTGCAATTTTATCGCCTACTTTTAAATCTGTTTTGCCTTCAAGAGCTGGTCCGATTTCTGCTACAGTACCGATGAGCATGCCGCCTGATCCAGTTACTGGGTTTTTGTGCTTTCCAAATTCTTTAACGATGCCAAGCATGATTTCTTTAATTTTTTCTTCGTCGCCACCTGCTTGCTCTTTAATTTGTGTAAATGATGCCGAGTCAATGTTTAGCGTTTGAACGTCTATCAAAATCTCATTATCGTAGATTTCCATATCGTTTGAAATAACTTTTGCAGGTTGTGGTAAAATACCCTTTGGTTCAATTACTCTGTGTGTTCCAAATTTAGATCCTTTTTTCATTTTAATGAGCCTCCCATAAACACGATTTAATTATCGCACTATATAAACGCAAGTCTTATGCCAAGATGTTAAAGAATTATCACATTTTTATTAGTCCCCTACTAAGCATCACTCAAAGCCTTGTAAATTCAAGATTTAAGATTTAAAATTTTTTCAGTCCCCCTACTAAGCCTATCACATTTAAGAGGCTTATAGGGCCATAAATCCATAAAAATCCCTTTTTCAGCAAAGAAAAACGCCCAAAATTGGGCGTTTTATTGTTTTTTAACCTTGATTGTCCTCTAAATCATATTTTTTCAGTTTATACTGAAGCGTTTGTCTCGGCAAACCTAATTGTTTGGCTGCCTTGGTCACATTGCCATCACACTTTGAAAGCGCGAGTTCTATGACTCTTTTTTCCGTCTCCTCTATGATGGTGTTCAAGTCTTTCACTTCATCCAAATCATAGTTTAAGAAAGTTGTCGTGTTAGATTGTTCTTTGTCAATTCGGCCTTTTTCTTCCAAATCATAGAACCTTCTCAGATTTGGCGGGAGGTCAACAATTCCAATTTCAGAAGTCTCCACGAAGTTGATAGCCCCTTCAATCACGTGCTCGAGCTCTCTTACATTGCCCTCCCAATTGTAGTTGAGAAAGAGGTTTTCAACTTCCTTAGATATCCCTTGGATGTTGCGATAGAGTTTATTATTATACTTGCTGATAAAGAACTTTGTGAGCAACAAAATATCTTCTCTTCGGTCAGATAATTTAGGAATCCACAAGGTCACCGTGTTTAATCTATAGTATAAATCCCTTCTAATGAGACCCTGTTCAAGGGCAATATTAGGGTTTATATTACATGCTGCAATAATTCTTACATCCACATAGCGTTCCTTTGAATCCCCAATACGCCTCAGTTTACCATCTTGCAGAACACGCAAAAGCTTAGCTTGTAGTTCAATTGGCATAGAGTTTATTTCATCTAGAAAAAGTGTACCACCATCCGCCAATTCAAAAAGACCCTGTCGATCAACAGCACCAGTGAAGCCACCTTTAGTGGTGCCAAACAAAATACCCTCCAGCAATGTGGCCGGAAGTGCTGCGCAGTTCTGCGCGATAAAGGGCTTGCTTCTGCGTTTACTGCTGTTGTGAATGGCTTGAGTCAGAAGCTCCTTACCAGTACCTGTTTCACCATAAATGAGAACGGGTATTTCTGTTCTCGCGGCCTTCATTGCAATTGTCTTAACACGATTGAATTCAGCATTATCCGTGATAATATCCTCAAAATTATAGTAGTGCTTGGAAGATTTTGAGGCTCTTAAGCCACCAACATTTTCTTGGACCTGACTCTGTAGATCTAAATATCGTTCTGACAACTCTTTGTACTCAGTAATATTCTTTGAAATTTCAATAGCCCCTCTTATTTCACCATCTTCAAGTATGGGCAAGGTTGAGTTGACTGTTGTAATCAGTTTACCTCGATAGGTCCTATAGGTTTGATCCTTATTAAGGATAGGCTCTTTCGATTCAATAACGTGCAATAGTGTTGATTCTTCTTGGAGGAGTGATGGATAAACTTCAGTTATATGTTTCCCTATTGATTCTGAGATGTTGATGTCATCCTGCATTGCGGCCAATCTATTGCAATAAATTAAAATGCCCTCTTTATTGACAATCTGAATGCCATCACTGATGTAGTTTAATAAGAATTTAACCTGAGCTTCAGTTAAAAAAGTACTCATGCTTCCCCCTAAAGTGAATTCAAAAAATAACGCCGAAATTTGGGCGGTGATGCCGAATTTTAAGCGTTACACAATGACACCTTTTCCATACTCTTTCGCGAGAATGAGTTTTTCATAGGCGATGTTTAATATTTTATCTTCTGATCGAATATCTGAGATGGATAATACTGCAAATCTACAAGTTAATTGACCAATGTTTCCAAAGTTTGTTTTTTCAACGGCCATCTTTAATCGTTCTGCCAGCTTGTAGGCATCCTTTGTTGTTTGATTTGGCAAAATGAGGGCAAAGGTGTCCCCTTTTATACGAGCAAGCTGCTCTTTATTTGTGATTAAGGTTTTGGTCAATCGAATGAGTTCCACTAATACTGTGTCTCCAAAATCGTAACCATGCTCTTTATTGATTATGCCAAGATCATCAACATCGAAAAAAATAACAGCTGATTCTTTGTTAAGCGCTTGAACTCTTTCGATTTCAAGAGAGAGAACATTCTTCAACTTCTCTTCATTATTAATCAAAATCAATTCACCATTGATGAGTTTTTCGTTCTTTACAACAGCCTTTACTTCATCCTTTGTCCTCGTGATGAATTTGAGATAGCTCTGTAGGCCGATTGAAATAATGGTCATGGTAAAAACAAACTGAATTAAGTAGAGCTTAAAAAAAGTGGTCGCACCAATGCTCATAATCAATAGCGTCGGGATAATTGCGACACCAAGACTTATTAATATCAGTCTTATAAGAAGAAGTGTTTGTTTATCCAATTGCTTCTTTTTATTATCCATGGGAAAGGTTCCCTTCTTATCGATTTTCCTTAATTTCTATGATGACACGTGTTTGTTCATCATTTCCAACAATTTCAAGATCATAGTCAATTTGAATCGCCATGGGATTTTCTTGCCACTTTATGACGTTGCCCTTTGTAATCATAGTAAATACGCCATAAGGTGTCTTGTAATGATTCTCATGAACCACTTCAGGTGTGATTTTAAGGTTGCTATTAACACTTCCAAATCGCTTTATGTTAAGATCAATCCCATCATATCTCAGCATGGTCTTTGTCCCTTCCATGCCAGTTACTTCAGATTCATCATAGATTAAGTAGCGCACACCCTCTTTTATTTGAAACTGAGCTTTTGCATAAAGGGTCATTTCCTCTGTTTCACCATGACTATTGGTGATTTTACTGTTCACAAGAATTAGAGTTTCAGTCATGTCTACACTTCCGTAATCCATCTATTGACGAGTTCTCTAATGCTCTCAACGTGGCTTTCAGCTTCTGCACGTGCTGCTTTTGGATCTCTGTTTAAGATTGCTTCAAAAATTTTACTGTGTGACACTTGTATTTCTTGATAGTTTGTAAACTCATTAAAATAAATAAGTCTAAATCTTTGAAATTGGTCATGCAAGTCAAAGATAATATTGATCAGTCTTTGATTTTTACTTGCATTAAATATAAATGAATGAAACTCGTTGTCACATTCTATCATGCGTTTCTTGTCCATGCTGACAAGACACTCATTGAAATCTTCAACGATTCTTCCAAGCTGTTCTTTCTCTATATCGGTCATTCTTTCCGCACTCAAAGCTGCAGCAAAGCCTTCAAGCTCTTTTCGAATCTCGAGTACTTCAAGAATATCATTTTTAGTTAAATCGGCAACATAAGCCCCTTTTCTTGGGATCATAATCACAAAGCTCTCTTTTTCAAGTTTTCTGATTGCCTCTCTTACTGGTGTTCTACTCACACCAAGTTGTTCTGCAATTGTAACTTCCATGAGACGCTCACCTGGTTTTAACTCACCACTTAAAATTGCATTTCTCAAATACTCAAAAACAACTTCCCCTAAAGGTTTGTAATTTCTAATTTCTAACTTATCAAAATTCACGCTCATATTCCCCTCCATAAGTATATTCTCTTTCATAGACTTTCATCATTGTGTGTCATGACCAAATAGGTTTGTGGATAGTGTTTCTTTAAGCTCTTTACAGCATGCTTTGCACGTTCGTAATTCTTGTAGATTGCAAAAATTGTCGGTCCACTGCCACTCATGAGCAAGCCATCCGGCCCATAACGTCTAACAAATTGTTTAAGCATTTGAACCCTAGGATATCGTTCAAAAGTGACTTTCTCCAGTACATTACACAAAAGATGATTTACAAGATACCGATTATCTTTAGCCAATGCCGAGACCATAGCAGAGGTGTTTGGGTGTTCTTCTATGGTTTCCCAGTTCAGGTTTTGATAAATTTCTTTAGTTGAGACACCAAAATTGGGTTTAACAAGCACGATAAAGGCATGTTTTAGGCCCTCTATCGGCTCTAGGATTTCTCCAAGACCTGTTGCAATTGCACAATTTCCCTGAATACAGAAGGGTACATCTGCTCCCAATTTAAAACCAATCTCTTTCATCGCATCCATTGAAAGTGACAGCTGACAAAGTTGATTGATTGCTTTAATGACTGCTGCAGCATTTGTACTGCCACCAGCAAGACCTGCCGCCACAGGGATATTCTTTTCAATATGAATATCAAATCCTGATTTAAGGTTAAAGGTCTTTTGCATTAAATCTGCAGCACGATATGCAATGTTCATATGATCTGTAGGCAAAAATTCGTCAGAGCAGGTCAGATGAATCATCTGGTGATCCTCGCTTTTACTTACAGTTACAAGATCATAGAGATCGACTTGTTGCATGATCATCTCCACATCATGATAACCATTTTCCCTTTTACCGATTACATCCAATGTCAAGTTGATTTTAGCGTATGCCTTTAAAGTAATCATGTGTCTCCTTGTTTTTAGTAATATTTTGAATACAAAATACATAATAAATACAATTTAATTATAGATGATTTTATTCTATTTGGCTACAGTTTTAATGTTATAATTTTAGTATAGCACCTAAATACAGGAGGTATTCATGAAAAATAAACCTTTTATGTCTTCTATGCACTACATATACAGTAAGACCTATTCTCTTATTTTTATCCTATTAATCGCTTTGATGATTCTTGTATTTTCTCTATTTACTTCCAAAATAAATTTTGCAGATTCCACCACTTCAGATTCTTTCATAACCGCGGGGTCTAATGAAGTCAATCCCAATACGACACTCTTTGGCACCTTAGAAGTTCTGGGGTTTAAAGGGGGAAGATTTGTAAATCCTTTTGCATCTCTTCCCATTTTGGAAACCCTTGAAATAAAGGAGCAACCAAAAGTAACCTTACTCGTTACTGGTGATATTATGTTTCATTCACCCCAAATGAGCGCAGCATATGATGCCACCTTGGATACATATGATTTTTACCCCCCATTCTCAAAGATCATGCCCTATGTTCAAGCAGCGGATTACGCCCTTGCCAATTTTGAAACCACCACCTCAGGAAAAGCATATGATTTCTCAGGTTATCCTGCATTCAACGCACCGGATGAGGTTTTAGATGGTATTTTTAAAGCTGGTTTTGACTTTTTATCCACAGCTAATAATCATGCATTTGATCGTAAACTACAAGGGGTTTACAGGACCTTGGAGCAAATGGATTTGAGGGGATTTGATCACAACGGCACTTTCAATGATACCAGCGATTCTCAGCGGTTTATCATCAAGAAAGTAAAGGGTTTCAAACTTGGTATCCTGTCCATCACGTATGGCTTAAATGGTTTTGAAAATGCCTACGATGCAGAGACACTTTATCGCAACGTCAACTTGATCACACCTGAATATGACCCCGACTTCGTCAAAAACCAGCTTGAGCTAATGGATGCCTCCGGTGTAGATGCCTCCATTGTATTTGTACACTGGGGAAATGAATATCAACTTGAACCAAGTCAATCACAACAGATCTTGGCTCAAAACCTCGTCCTATGGGGGGCTGATATCGTTTTAGGCTCACACCCACATGTTATTCAAAAAAGCGAAATTTTAAGATTAGATGGTGAAGATAAATACATTATATACTCTATGGGTAATTTTATTTCAAATCAAAGTCGAAGTACTTTGGCCTCTATTAAGAATTCTAAATACACAGAGGATGGTGTCATGGTCTACATCACACTCGAAAGGACTCCTGAGGGTATAGCCCATTTAAAGGAAGTAAGACATATTCCCACTTGGGTTTACAAGTACAAAGAAAATGGAAAATCTCAGTATTTGGTCTTGCCAACCATTGAATATATAAACGACAAGATACAAGACTCTAAGACCAGTCTTTCACTTAACAAGGATGTCTTGAACTTGATATCTGCTTCTTATCAACAAACCAAAGAAAAATTAATAGATTATTCTATGAAATAAGACTTGACCCTGACGCTCCGTAAAGGTGTAAGCTATTTTCAGGAGGACAAACACATGGAATATACCGTTCAAAAATTAGCTAAATTAGCAGGGGTCACTACACGAACACTCCGTTATTATGATGAAATTGAACTCTTAAAGCCGGCTAGAGTCAACTCATCAGGGTATCGTATCTATGGTGGTCGTGAAGTGGATCGACTACAGCAAATTCTTTTTTATAGGGCTTTGGATGTCTCTTTAGATGAGATTAAGGCTATTTTAGACTCTGAGAATTTCAACGCCCTTGACGCACTTGTGTCCCATCGTGATCGACTCCTAGAAAAAAAAATTCAACTTGAACAATTGATTGAGAATGTCAATCAAAGCATTGCATTCTCAGAAGGGAGTAGACAAATGTCAGATTCAGAAAAATTTAAAGGCTTCAAAGAAGCTTTGATAGAGGACAACGACAAGAAATACGGTGATGAAATCCGTAAAAAATATGGTGATAAGGTGGTCGCAGACTCAAATCACAAAGTACTAAACATGAGCGAAGAGGATTATGCAAAGGTGACTGCCTTAAATGAAGCATTCACAAAAGCACTTGATGAAGCCTTTGAACTGGGTGATGCGTCAAGTGAAATCGCTCAAGAAGCGGCCGATCTCCATCGCCAATGGCTCTGTTACTTTTGGCCTCAGGGCACTTATACAAAGGAAGCACATTACGGCCTAGCTCAAATGTATGTGGAAGACGAACGCTTTAAGGCCCACTATGACCAAAACGGTGAAGGTCGAGCTGAATTTTTAAGAGAAATTATAAA
>NZ_JBVBZF010000176.1:0-7310 GCF_057447755.1 Fusibacter sp.
TTTATAAAAACAAAAGAGTTGTTTTTTCTTTGTGATTCATTGTGAATACCCTGCGCGAACATCTCCTTACCAGTTCCACTTTCGCCATGTAGCAAAATTGTCGCATCTGTCATAGCCACAAGTTTGGCTAACCTAATCGAATCATTGATTTCTTTACTATCACCCAAGATATCATCAAAGGTGTAGATTGCCTTAGAACCAAACAACTTGTTGACCTGCGAGTATACCTTTTTGGTTTCCCTTATGGTAATAAGATACTCTTTTATGCTTTTATCTTGAGAATAAATGGGCTTAAACGAAATCAGAACGGTGCGCTTTCTGCCATTTGAAAAAAACTGTAGCTCTTTTTCTTCGTTTGACGATGTCTCCTTTTTTATCATTTCGAGAACAGGCTTTTTAACGATATCATCTATGTGCTCCCCAACCATTTCATCATAGGTTTTCCTAAAGAGCTTCTTGGTGAAATAGTTGATGTCTGTTATGATGCCTTCATAGGTTATGGTCATTATGCCTTCGGAAATGGTTTGCATGATTGCATCTAGATGTTCATTTGCCCGTCTTAGCTCACCATTTCTCTGATTGAGCTTGAGTTCATGCTCAATGGCAAGAGAGGATGCCAAGACCATACCGAGTGTATGAGGGTGCACCATTGAACACTCACCCGACATACTAAGAACCCCTAAGACGTTTCCAAACTCGTCTTTGATTGGTGCTGCTGAAGTGGTTTTTTTATGATAGGCCTTTCTATAGTGTTCAGCACCCAATACTTGAAGTGCAACACCCTTTTTAAGGGCAATGCCTATGGCATTTGTGCCAACCTGTTCTTCAGATATATTCTTACCCGTGTGAAGCTGAAGCTCTGAAAACACATTTTCATCTCCCAAGCTTGCCATAATAAAGCCATCGGCATCCGTAAAGCTCACTACCATACCAATCTCACCCACTGCATCATAGATCATTTCCATAAATGGGAGTGCAATGTCCAAAATTGGTTTGAATACATTTTTTGTCTGTTCAAGTTTGTGTCCAGTGAGTTCTATCTTAATTTTGGTGCTAAGAGGGTCAACGCCGTACTTCTTGCTTCTATGCCATGAATCTATGATTTCTCTTCGCATAACAGAAGCATCTACCTCACCAGTTTTAATGAAGTTTTCCCACTCTTTTATATATTGACTATTCCCCTGCAGCATTTTCTTAGACGGCAATATATTCACTCCTTCAATTTGAAATCTAATTGCGATTTAGCTTGCTCAATAATTGTTGTGTCTATTTTATCAAAGTATTAAGGTCAGCGAAATAAAAATGCCTTATTTTTATTTCTTTACCCTTAAAAGTTTTTCAATAATAAGCAAGCACATGTTATCGCCCTATACTAATTGGGTATCTAGACTAAGAATCTTATATCTTTTTTAATGACCCTTTCAAGTAATCTAACAGGAGGTGTCACAGATGCGTTCTAAAAAATACATATTGATGTTACCCACTTTATTATTTATTATACTGTCTCTATTATTGGTCTCTTGCACCCCTTCCACTCCCCCGGAAGAAACGGTTTCAAAGAAGCCACTGTATTTCCGAATTACATGGCCTGACTACTCTGGTCGCGGCAATGCCATTAAGGCTTTTGCAGATGAGTTCAACCAAACTTATTCCTCAGATTATGAAATTCAAATCCTTGGTGGTGACGAAAACATGACCGACATCACTTCAATGCTCCAAGACAATGAAAGGCCTATGATTTATGCTCTGCCATACCGTCTTGTCAAGTACTATGGCGAGATGGACAGTCTAACAGACTTATCAGATGTTTTCTCTGCATCATCGGATAACTTTTATCCGGAAATTTGGAAACTTGGCAAAGTTGATGATCAAGTGTACGGCATCCCCTGGCTTGGACATTCAATCTGTCTAATTTACAATATGGATCTTGTGAAGGCTGCAAATATTGACCTGCAGGCATTGGATAGTCTCGATGCACTTGTTTCCGCTTTGGAGGCAATTGAAACATCAACCCAGGCAAAGGGCATTGGTTTAGTTGGTGCTGACCATAATGACGTATCATGGATGGTAAACCAATTTATTTATGCCTTTGGTTCTAAACTGGTTGATGATCAAGGGAAGCAAGTTGTCATTAACACGCCACGCACGGTTGAGGCAATTCGTTTTTATAAGGATACACTTGGTCATTATGCACAAGCAACCTGGCATGAAGATACGGGGGTCGAGGTGATGAACTATTTTAGAGAAGGCAAAATTGCCTTTGAATTTCAGGGTATTTGGGGTGTGACAGATATTGATAAAAACATTGCCCCCTTTGAAATTGGTGTAATTCCCCTAACTCAAATCGGTTTAAAACCTGAAGTGGGTCCTATTATGCTCAGCATATCCAAAGATATGCCTGAAGATATGAAAAGTGTCTCTATAGACTTTATAAATTATTTAATTTCACCTGAATCTCAGAAAAAGGTCTTTAAAGGTGAATATAGCCCTGAGCACGATGCCTATTATCCATTTAGAGTGCCCATGCGTAAGGACATAGCGGAGTCTATGACTTCAAGCGAATATACGAAGTATCTGCCCTTCCTCAGCGGCTTTAATGATCCAAGTATCGATGTCCCTGTTTCAAAGTGGCAAATTATCAAGGAAGAATATTACCAGCCCGGTTTACACAAAGTCTTAAACTCTGAGTTGTCCATAAATGATTTTCTTGACCAAATCGAAAATGAGGGCAATAAAATACTCAATCCTTAACATAGGAGGCATTGCGATGGATATTAAAATTTTAATCGTCGATGATTCAAATACAGATATAATTCTGATTAAAAGCATTCTAAATGGATACACACTCATCACCGCTAATGATGGGGTTGAAGCAATGCAAATACTAAATACTGATGACAATATCGATATCATGATCCTTGATTTAAATATGCCAAGAATGGATGGTTTTGCTGTTCTTGAAGCCATGAGATCTATCCCAAGCTTAGGCAAAATTGCAGTATTAATTTTAACCAACTACGATGAACTTGAAAATGAAATAAAGGGCCTTGAACTTGGTGCAGTTGATTATATCAGAAAGCCTTTAAACCTTGAATCTTTGCAAAGAAGAATTCAAATTCATGTTAATCTCAAAAGAGCAAGTCGTGCTCTGGAAGAAATTAATACAAAACTTGACCATACAGTACAGGAAAGAACTGAAGAACTTCTACTCACAAGAAGTATCACCATCAAAGCACTTATGAACCTACTTGAAATTCGCGATTTAGAATCCAGCAATCATACACACCGAACCCAGTGGATTATTAAATTGCTCTGTGAACATTTGAGGATGAAACCTGAATATAAAGAACTTCTCACCGATGATTATATTAAGGAAGTTTTTGAAACAGCACCCCTTCATGATATCGGAAAAGTTGGCATACCTGATTCAATCCTTTTAAAACCTAGCAAACTTTCCGATGACGAGTACGAAGTTATGAAACAACATGTCGAAATAGGGGCTAATGCCCTTAAAATCGAAATGAAAACCGAACAAATCCCCAGTTTTGTAAAAATTGCCATGGAATGCATTTGTGGACATCATGAAAAATTTGATGGTTCTGGATATCCTCACGGGCTCAAGGGCACAAAAATACCACTACCGGGTAGACTTATGGCAATTGCAGATGTCTACGATGCTCTTATTAGCAAACGTGTTTATAAAGAAGCATTTAGTCATGAAATTGCGCTTAACTATATTCTTGAAAACAGTGGTAAACACTTTGATCCAGACATCGTTGACGCCTTCACAGAAATTCAAGACGAAATTCGTTTAATTGCCATTAAATTCAATCAATCTCAACAGTAAGGAGGCGCTCATGAAGTTTTATACCAAAACACGATTGCTTCTGATTTTTCTAATCCTATTTATGCTTCACTTTCAAATCATGTTTACAGCTTCTGATAACTCAGCATTACCTCTAACGCCTGATGAAATTGAATTTATTGAAACACATCCAGTGATTTACCTAGCAGTGGACCCCAAGTTCTATCCATATGAATTCCTTGATTCTGATGGCAATTACAAGGGCATTGCTGCTGATTACATAAAGCTCATTTCTGAAAAAACAGGCCTGCAATTTGAAGTTACTAAAAATCTCACTTGGGAAAAAGCATATGAAAAAGCTGTATTAGGCGAGTTGGACGGTTTATCATGCGTCTTGAAGACCAGTGAAAGAGAGCATTATTTTCTGTTTTCTGACCCTTATTTTGATACCTATAGGGTTATTTTTGTCAACAATAAAAATATGGAAATTCAGTCTTTTAACGACTTAAAAGGCAAGCGTATTGCAGTACAAAAAAACAGTTCCCATCATAGTTATTTGACAGACTATCCCGATTTAAGTTTAACCCTTTATTCAACCGTTGAAGAGGGCTTAAGAGCAGTCTCAGAAGGAAAAGAAGATGCTTTTATCGGAAACTTTGCAACCTCTAATTATATTGCTAAGGAAATTGGGATTACAAACCTAAACTATGTAACTATTGAAGATCAGCTGCCCCAATCACTTCACTTTGCCATTCGAAAAGATTGGCCAGAGCTTATTAGTATTATCAATAAGGCCTTGGCAAATATTACTAAGGAAGAGCAAATTACCATCAATAACACTTGGATTGGGGTTGACAGCAAGGTCAATTACAAATTAATTTATCAAATAGCAAGCATCATTGGAACGATTGTGCTAATTGTCTTTATCGTTTCTTCATACTGGATATTCAAATTAAAAAAAGAAGTCCGTTTCAGAAAGCAGGTAGAGGCCGATTTAAAAGTCGCAAAAGAAGAAGCTGAATTTGCAAACCAAGTCAAATCCATATTTCTGGCGCGAATGTCTCACGAAATAAGGACACCCCTTAATGCGATTACTGGCATGTCATATATTCTGAGAAAAACAGACCTTACTACAACCCAAAAACTTTATTTGGACAAGATTACGCGTGCATCAAAGGATATGCTCAGCATTATCAATGATATTCTAGACTTTTCAAAAATCGAGTCCGGAAAGATTGAACTCGAAGCGATTAACTTCAATTTAGATGAGATTATTGAGCAAGTCATCAATATCGTATCCTATAAAATAGAAGAACAACATATTGAGTTTTCTATGCACAAGGATGCCAGTATTCCAACATTTTTTATTGGCGACCCTAAAAAAATAGGTCAAGTACTCCTCAACGTCGTCAACAATGCCTTAAAATTTACCAAAGACGGTCAAGTGTCAATTGTCATCAGACTTGTTGCAAAAGTCAAAGATTGTTATATCATAGAATTTTCAATCAAGGATACCGGTATTGGTATGTCTGAAAAACAATTGGAACAACTATTTGTACCCTTTAGTCAAGCAGACTCCAGTATTAGTAGACGCTTCGGTGGCACTGGTCTAGGCATGTCCATCGTCAAGAACTTCATAGAGCTTATGAACGGAAAAATAGATGTATATAGCGAACTGGGTGTCGGCTCAACATTTAACATCCAAATCCCTCTTGAAATGGACTTCAATAAAGACTATGAGGCACGAAAAAGCCAAGCAGCGCTCTATTTTAAAAACATCAGAGCTCTCGTTTTTGATCAGTCTCATTTCTATACAAACTTACTAAGAGAATACCTACAATCCTTTAATATCGTCGCGGATTTTGCACAGACAGAGGAACGCACAATAGAGTTTTTAGAAAAATCAATTCAACTTGGTAGCAAACCCTATAATCTCCTTATCGTCGATTATGAATCACCAGAAGCAAACGGTATTGAATTCTGTAAAAAACTAAGAGCAAAAATTATTATGGCCGATTTCCCAAAAACAATACTACTCGTGCCACTAGCGCGAGATGATTTATATGATACGCTTGAAGCGGCATCATTAAATCTAGGCATCGCGAAGCCCATTATCCCTTCTGTGCTCTATAATGGCATTGTGGAATTGTTTAAGTTTAATATTATTGAGATTCACAACCAAACCGCTCAAGATATACTCACTGAGCCTGAAACTTCTGATTTTCCTTATCACATTCTTGTGGTCGAGGATAATTTGACCAATCAGTTTATCGCTAAATCATTATTGGAACAAAGCGGCTATGTTGTAACATTGGCTGATAACGGCGAGGTAGGCGTCAATTATTTTAAGGCGCATTCAGATGACTTTCATCTTATATTAATGGACTTACACATGCCCGTCCTCAACGGTTATGAAGCAAGTGCACAAATCCGACAGATGAATCAAGATATCCCAATCATCGCGATGACTGCAGATGCGGTGACAGGTGTCAAAGAAAAATGTCTCAATTCAGGCATTACACACTTTATAACAAAGCCCTTTGAACCTGAACTCTTTGTGAAGAAGATCAAGACTGTACTAAGTTCTACTATTCATTCGCAAGAACTTCTCAAGTCACCATCAAAGGTACTTTCTAGTGATCCTGGAAATATTAAGACACAATCTTCGGGGCCAGAATATTCTGATCAAACACCTCAATTCACTTTGACCGCTGATAAGATTCCCGAAAGAATCCTAGACTATGAGAGCGGCCTCAAACTTATCGGAGGCAACCGCGAACTCTATCAAACCATTCTAAAAAGCTATTGGGATGAAAATCAAGACGTTCTTGAAACATTGACGAATGCCATTGACCAAGGTCAATATCACGAAGGCATCCAAATTATACACAAAATTAAGAGCAGTTCAGGCAGCATTGGTGCCAAATTACTATATGTAACTGCAGTATCTCTTCAAAGGGCTTTAACGGATGAGGATACAGATCAGATTAAACTTTATTATGATCAATTTAAAAAAATTATCGAAAAGCTCTTTGTAGAACTAAAAGATATCTGTACCCCTTAAAAAATAAAACCTCCCTTGGTCGATCAACTTACCAGGGGAGGTTTTTACGAGAATACCCTTTCGAGCATCAAGTGGCTAATGTTTTACTAGCCTCCTAAATAGGCTTTTCTAATACTATCGTCATTAAGCAGTGTCTTTGCATCACCGGACATGGTTATCTTACCGGTTTCAAGTACATAAGCACGATCTGCAATCTGTAAAGCCTGATTTGCATTTTGTTCAACGAGCAATATTGTTGTCCCGCTTTTTTTGATTTCTTGAATGATATTGAAAATTTCTTGCACCAGCAAGGGGGCTAAACCCATTGAAGGCTCATCCATTAGCAAGAGTTTAGGTTTTGACATCAAAGCCCGTCCGATGGCAAGCATCTGTTGTTCACCACCGCTTAAGGTTCCTGATAGCTGATTTCTTCTCTCGCGAAGTCTTGGAAAATATTCAAAA
>NZ_JBVBZF010000177.1:0-7245 GCF_057447755.1 Fusibacter sp.
CCATTTACTTGCAAATAGATGCCAGATCTCTTTTCTTAAAGGCATATCACATTGAACAGAATCGATGCCATACAGGGTGACACCACGCAAAATGAAAGGGTAGACATTGAGTTCAAAATCAGGTGAAGCAACATTTCCACAGCAAGTGACACAGCCATTATATGCTGTAGATTTAACGGCTGATGATAGGAATAATCCGCCAACAGTATCCACTGCGCCTGCCCACATTGGCTTAGCAAGCATTTTGCTGCCTAAGAGTGATAGTTCATCTCTATGAATGACCTCGCAAGCGCCGTTCTGAATCAATTGATCTTTCAAGTCAATTTTTCCTGTGACAGCGACAACATCGTAACCTAAATGCTTGAGGAGTCCCATAGCAATACTGCCCACGCCACCAGTTGCACCAGTTACAAGTATTTTACCATCACTCGGTTTAATACCATGATCCACAACTTTTTTCACAGATAATGCTGCTGTAAATCCTGCTGTTCCATAAAGCATAGCATTTTTTAACGAGAGTGTATCCGGTTTCTTCACAACCCATTCAGCGGGCACATCAATATATTCACCAAATCCACCGTAAGTATTCATACCAAGATCATAACCAGTGACAATAACAGGTTCGCCAACCTTGAAGTCATTTGAATTAGATTCAAAGATTTCACCACTAGCATCAATTCCAGGTACATGAGGGTATTGTCTTGTAACACCTTTATTGCCTGAAGAAGATAAGGCATCCTTGTAATTTAGTGAAGAGTATAGGACTTTAATTCTGACGTGGTCTTCTTTAAGCGTATTGAACTCAAGCTGCTTAATTTCTCTGTGAAACTGACCTTCTTTTTCGGTGATAAAATAGGCATTGTAATTCATAGGAACCTCCAGTATTCAATGATGGTTTTATATAAAACTAAACTCTTTTTCTAAAATATATCATTAATTTAGTTGCATGTCAAACAATTTGAAATCACTTATGATTTCAAGTATAATGTAAAGGGGGGTGTGATTATGAAGGATAAGTATATTGTTTATTTTATAAGTAAGACAAAGAAGAAAATGCAAAAGTTCATAGAACTTAAATTGAAGGAAAATGATGTGGAGGATTTGGTACCTTCTTATGGTAATATATTGACTGTACTTTATGAGCATGAAGGTCGTTTAAAAATGACTGAAATTAGCAACTTGGTTAATAAGGACAAATCGACGGTAACAGTGCTTGTAAACAGACTCATCGAGAGGAAGTATATACAGAAGGAGTTCTGTAAGACAGATAGACGTGTGATTTACATTGTTTTGACTGAAAAAGGAAAAGCCTTTGAACCTATTTATAAGAAGATATCACAAAACATAAACGAAGTAGCCTTTGCAGGATTTGATGAAAGTGAGAAGGAGACCTTTCTTACGCTCTTAAAAAGAATGAACAATAATTTTGATCAATTTATCAAGTAAATATATTTAATTTAAAAAGGACACTCTGAATCTGCTAGAGTGTCCTTTTTATGATAGATCATTAGTCCCTTGGGCAAAAGTATTTAGTCATAAGCCTTGTGAGGAATACATATTAAGATTTTTTGTTGTTAAGAAACTTATGGGTAGACTCTTCAACTTGGTCCTTAAGGTGCTTTAGGTTATTAGTGAATAAGCCATCATGGATGTGTGGCTTTTCAAGGAAGTAAAATGATAACCCACCTAAACCAACGTGCGTGCCAACGGCAACACCCATTTGCATCAAGAATATATCACCCTTGAAATCCGTCTCACTTTTTATGAGATTGACCAAATTTTCAGCATATAGCTTGTCAGAAGTATAGCCAACGATAACAAAGTCCGTTAAGTCCCGATTTACCCGTTCGTTGAAGGCATCAATGTAGTGTTGTAAAACTTTTTTTCGACCACGTTCTTTGCCCACAATAGCACCTTCGCCATCCCGCATGGACATAATAGGTTTAACCTTTAGCATTTTTCCAATAAAAGCACTGGTGGGTTTAAGACGACCACTTCGCACCAAATTATCTAAATCATCAACTGACAGAAAATGTTTTACATTGCGCTTGTAGGCTTCAACAAAATCGACAATTTCTTCAAAAGACTTCCCACTGTTGATTAATCGGCCTGCCTTTATCACAAGCCAACCGCTCCCATGGCTCATTGAAGTGGAGTCCACCACATGAATTTTATAATCCTTTTCCTCATGTGCATCGATAAAATAATCCTTGGCAATTAAAGCGGATTGGTAGGAACCGCTTGTTTTTCTTGACATACAGATACATAAGATTTCTTTTTTACCGTGCAAGTAGGCTTCTTCAAATAAGTCTAAAAACAGGGCAGGAGATGGCATCGCTGTGGTTGGCGGTGCTTTATAGTCTGCTATTTTTGAAAAAAAAGTATCTGCATCTATATCAATTCTATCCTTGTATGTTTTTCCGTCAATTGTGATGCTCAAAGGTGCAATACCAATATCATATTGGTCACAGATTTCTTTTGAGAGATCACAAGTAGAATCCGAAACTAATTTTATCATTGGACACCTCTTATTTTTTTTCTGACATTTGAACCGATTTATCGGCACATTTGAGCATGGCTTCGATTAAGTCAGATCTGAAGCCGGTTTTTTCAAGTGAAGCCACAGCTTCTATTGTCGTTCCCCCAGGTGAGGTTACTTGGTCTTTTAATACACCAGGGTGTAGACCCGTTTCAAGGGCCATCTTAGCAGCGCCTAAAATACTCTGAGCAGCCATTTTATAAGCTTGGTCTCTCTGCAAGCCCAATAAAACCCCAGCGTCTCCCATGGCTTCGAGCATCATAAAAACATAAGCAGGTGAAGAACCATGAACGGCTATAGCAGCATGTATAAGGGATTCCTTGATAACTTCACACTTACCGATGGCTTCAAATAATGAAACGACATATGGGTAAGAGGGATCCGTTTTTTCAACACGCGTACAAATTGATGTCATACCCTCATTTACATTCGCTGGTGTATTGGGCATGGCGCGGTAAATTTTAACTTTATGGTCGCTCCAAGTTTCTAATTGATCAAGTGTGATTCCAGCAGCGATTGAAACAAGAATTTGTGATGAAGATAAGTGGGGGGTAATTTCTGATAATACCGTTGAGACCATGTAAGGTTTCACCGCAAGGATGATATATTCACATTCCTTGGCAATGAATATATTATCCAAAGTTGTATTAATTTTAAGCGTAGATTCTATTTGATCAATGCTTTTTTGTGATGATGCACTGGCGATTATTTCGTTTTCTTTTAAGATTGAAGCATTCAATAAGCCTTTAATAATGGCCTTTGCCATATTGCCAGCACCTATGAATCCAATTTTGAACTTCATGTCTACCTCCAAGTTAGTTTTATTACACATATTGTACCATAGAATTGTTATATTTTTGTGATTTTCATTGACAAACCCTCTGAAAATAAATGATAATGAGAACAGTAGCTCAATGTATACAAAGGAAGGCAAATATGAATTTAAAAACATTAATGATGAATACAAATAAGGTTGATGTCTTGAATGAATTACTAATCTTATATCCAGAAACGGATAATGAAATAGAATCTTATGATGCGGTTTATGATCTGCTTGAAACCTTACCACTTAAACCGTTTGAAGAGTTTGAAATTAGGATTGGCTTGGTAGATCCTAGCCAGTTAGAAGATTATGAAGAAGAAATTGATGAGGAAGCATACGTAGTTGTTTCAGGGTACGATGCAAATCAGGACCTTCAATTTGCACTTGGATTTGCCAAGTGGGAAGAGTGGGTAAATGCACCGATTAAAGTTGATCAGACACTCCAAATCACAAATGAAAGTATTGTTGCAATATGCTTATACGAAATGACCTTTTACGGTTTTGATGAGAAATCCATTTCAGGTGAACTTCAAGCACTTGAAAATGGTTTAAGCAGCGATATGTTCCACTAACAACATTTGAGCCATCTTCGATGTCTCAAACCAATTTTCGCTGACGCTGTTTAAGGTTGAAAACGCCTCATCACAGCTTTTGGCTCAAATCTTGTTGTATATAATCATTTAACGTCAAAACCTTGTTTTGCCGCATCTAACCGCTTTTGACAAGTTGGTGATTCTTGCTTAAAGCTGGACGAGAACTAAAAATCTACAAAAATAGACCGATCTCAAATATGAGAGCGGTCTTTTTTATATAAGTTATCTATTTTCATCCAGCACTGCGAATGAATATCTATTTGCCATCAAGAAGATTTCCAAGGCCACCTAAAATATCCAGCGCGCTGCCTTCGCCAGTGGATTTACCGCCATGAGCTCTAGCATTTGATAAAATACGGTCAGCCATTCTGCTGAATGGCAATGATTGAAGCCAAACTTTACCTGGGCCTCTAAGTGTTGCTAAAAACAAACCTTCACCACCAAATACAGCACTTTTAATGCCTTTAACCATTTCAATGTCATAATCGACAGAGCTTGTAAGTGCAACCAAGCAACCTGTATCAATTTTTAAAACTTGTCCTGAAGCGAGTTCTTTTTCGATAATAGTACCACCTGCATGCAAAAAGGTTAAACCATCACCTTCAAGTCTTTGCATGATAAAGCCTTCACCACCAAAAAAGCCGACGCCAATTCTCTTTTGAAAAGCAATCCCGATAGAAATCCCTTTTGCAGAACATAAATAAGCATCTTTTTGGGCAATTAATCGACCTTGATATTGCGTTAAATCAATAGGAACAATTTTTCCTGGATAACCGGCAGCAAAAGCAACCTTTCTCCGCTGGCTGGACTCGTTAGTGAACTGAGTCATGAAAAGGCTTTCACCTGTTATCATACGTTTTCCAGCGCCAACGAGTTTACCCATAAAACCACCAGAGTTGCTTTGATCAGAACCATCTCCAAAGATCGTTTCCATTTCCACGCCTTGTTCCATATACATCATAGCGCCGGCTTCGGCAATGACAGATTCTCTTGGATCAAGTTCGATTTCTACGAACTGCATGTCATCCCCGAATAATTCATAGTCTATTTCATGTGCAATCATAATAAGCCTCCTTTTAACCATACATACCAATTTTTGAAGCCATTATAACATATGAAGATTAAAATTAGGTTATAAAGAATGAAATTAATATTAAGCCATTAGTTTTTGCTTTCAGTCTCTTTTTCTGCCTTTTCAAGTGCTTCTTGTTCAGCTTTTTCAGCGGCTTCCTGCTTGGCTAATGAACCGTCATAAATGCCTTTCATGAGTTCAAAGGTTCCATTGGAATCATGATAGAAATAACTTAAACCATCCTTGCCAGTGCCGGTTGATTTCATTGGTAAAGTATAAAAGTGAACATCATCCTTAGATACGCCCAGGAGTGAAGTTGTGTATAGCAGGATATCTTTTGAGCTCAAATCAGATTCAACATACTCCAGTGCCTTAGAAGCAACAAAAGGCAACTTCACAGTTAAGGCTTCTTTGGCAGCACTTTTTAGAAATGCCTGTTGACGAACGATTCTTTGGATATCGCCTTCTCTGATCTTGCCATCATTTGATTTTCTGAATCTCAAATAGCCCATTGCCTGTTCACCCGATATTTTTTGAAGACCAGGTTGAAAATCAATGTGTAGTGGTGGGTTTGCATAGGGATCATCGTATTTCATCCGTATTGGAACATCAACTTCCACACCACCAAGAAGCGATACGATTGCAGCGACAGCATCATAGTCGACTTTAATATAATGATCGATTTCAATACCCATAAGTTGCTCGATGGCATTTGTTAAGCCTTCTGCACCACCAACATCCTTAAAACCATATCGTGCATTAAGCTTTTTTTGTCCAAGCTTGTTATGACCTTCAGTAGGGAAGTAGGTATCCCTTGGGATTGAAATTGCACTAATGTTATTTGTCTTAGTATCCACGGAGAATAAAATCATAGTATCGGTTCTAGTACCTTCAACACCAAATACAAGCACATTGATTCTATCTTGATAAAATGTACCGAATCCAATTGCAGTAACACTCATCAGGAGGATTATTACGATGAAAATTTTTATGCCTTTTTTCATATAGACCTTCTTGTCTTTTACATTAAGATATGACATCTTGTGTCATCCATAGCTAGTATAAGGCTTTTGTAAACTTTGTCAACAGAATTTAAGTACTTGAATTTAGACATTTATAAGACAACAAATTGAATAAAATATGAACAAGGCTTACAAAAAACATAAATTTAACATAGATTTAGCATGAATCTGATGTTGAATGAGTCTTATATTGATATAATCAAGATGTTCCACTAAGTGGTAAACATCCTACATGAAAATCTCAGATAAAAGACCATTAGATTAGCCCATCTTAATGGTCTTTTGTCATGAAAAGAGGCTTTAATTTGTAATGTTAGGGTATAATTTTAAGAGGATAAAAAAAAGATACAAACCCTTCATAATTTGTTTTCTATTTGTAAATGAAATGTAAGAATTATCATATGGCGGATGTGCTATAATTAGCTTCTGCCATCATAAAAGAGTGAATGGCTTAACTACCGAGGGATGCTCTGTAGTATGAGAGAGTAGGAGTAATTAATGGAACTTAAAAAAAACAAAGACAAAAAGAGAATTCAAGATATCATTTATGTATTGATCGGCTCAATTATCTTAGCTGTTGCGATCACATCTATTTTGAAACCAAATGGCATCATTACAGGTGGTATAACCGGTTTTTCATTGGTAATGGAACGCATCTTGGGTATTTCATACACTTATATTTATTATGTATTATCACTAATGGTGCTTATTGCCACCTATTTAACACTTGGAAAACGAGAAGCGCGTAAAATTGTAGTATTCTCTTTGTTTTTTCCTATGGTTTTAATTTTATTTAGCCGATTTTCCTTCAATTTTGTTCAAAATGACCTTTTCCTTGCATCGGTTTACTACGGCATTATGGCGGGATCAGCAACTGGTCTTATTTTAAAAGGTGGCTTTTCATCTGGTGGAACAGACACGATTGCCAAAATTATTAATAAGCGACTTTTTAGATTTATGTCCATTTCGATTATTATAGCTGCCCTAGATGTGAGTGTTCTTATATTTGCAGCATTTGTTTTTGACACAAGAATTGCTTTATACGCATTACTCACACAGGTAGTCGCAATGAAATCGGTTGAAACTGTGCTATACGGTTTTTCCTCAAAAGTCGTAAAACTTGAAATCATCAGTGAGAAAGAAGCTGAAATTGAGGACTATATTTTAAAGCATTTGAATAGAGGTATTTCTAAATA
>NZ_JBVBZF010000178.1:0-7235 GCF_057447755.1 Fusibacter sp.
CCTTGCGCGGCAAGGTCTCCGCCACTTTTTCCCTAAGGGTCAAAAGGAAGAACATCGGTAACCGCGGGAACGTTATGACGCCATAGAAGAAAAGCCAGCTAAGGCTGGCTAATTGAAAGAAATATGGAGTTCTTTACCCAAGGCATGGGCAATCTTCGACAAGAATTCAATACTAGGATTATATGAGCCATTTTCAAGGCGTGATATTGCAGATTGCTTCGTACCAATTAGATCAGCAAGATCATGCTGAGAAAGGCCTTTTTCAAGACGAAGTCTGATGAGTTCCTTCTTTATTTCATAAATAGGAGAAAGGGCATCATATTCAACTTTTATTTCTTCATCTTCCAAGAGAATTTTCTTGATATCATCATGTTTCATTTACATCATTCCTTTCAATATAATCGTACATATAAGTCAAAGCTCGTTGTATTTCCTTATCAGGAGTCTTTTGAGACTTCTTTTGAAAAGCATTTAACAGAATAATAGCATGACCATGCATAGTAAAATAAAATACTCTGTAATTATTGGTAGATTGTTTGATTCTTAATTCCCATAAATCTTTAGTACCAGCTATTTTTTTGATATGTGGCATGCCAAGTGACAGTCCAAATTCTTCGAGAAGTTCAATCTCTTTAAGAATTTTAGCAGCATCTTTCTTGGGAATGGATTTAAGAAAATCTAAAATAGGACATCTGTTATTGTGAGTATAATATTCAATAGAAAACAATATTTTATCCTCCTATCTAATTTAATTATATAACATATATGTTATATTGGCAAGTCGTAAGACAATCTTCAACGGCGCATAACAGACAGTTCCCAACATAGCTTGTTGTCATAAGTTTTGCGGCAGTTAAATTAAGGAAATAATGAAGGATATTACAATAATTCATCGAATATACATAGGGAAGGCAAAACTTACGCCAATCCTCGCCTAAGGGCGAGGACAGCTACATCGGGAACTGCCGGAACGTCAACCGACATTCCACAAAGAATTGAGTTGGAGTAACTAAAATGTATACAAATTTTAATTTTAAAAATAATAATCTTATGGAAAATATTGAATCATATTATGAAAATTTTGATATGAAATCAGTCTATGAACATACACTTGATGTTGTATATCAAGTAAGTATGATGAAAAATTTGGAAGATGAAATTCGTGAGAAATGTATCACAGCAGCATTGCTTCATGATTTAGGCAGAGTGGTAAAAAGAAGTGATATTGTCATGTTTTGTACTGACAATGGAAAAATAGTATCCCAAAATGAATTAAATTACTTAGGCATCTTACATCAATTTGCATCAAGAATCATAGCAACCCAAGTCTTTAAAATTGAAGATACCGATATTTTGAATGCAGTTGAATGTCATACAACTTTAAAAATGAATCCGAGTATTATAGACAAGATTGTATTTTTATCAGATAAGTTAAGTTGGAAAGAAAAAGAATATATTGATCTAGTATTGAAAATGAAAGAAAAATTTGAGAATTCAATAGATGAGCCAATTTTTTATTATTTAGAAAAGTTACATAAACAAAAAGGCGAATTGGCATGTTATCACGAATGGACAGAAGATGCGTATAATTGTTTTAGAGAAAAGATTATGGAACGCTCGGCTAACACGCCGATTACCTAAATCACTCTGATGTCACAGTCCTTGCAAGGCAAGGGCAGCGCCACTTTTTCCGCTAAGGCGTTAAAAAGAAGGAACGTCGGAAACTGCGGGAACGTTATGGGAAAGAGCTATTAAGCATACGGTCATATAATTAAATCTCAACACAATATTTACATGTAAATTTGCATGTAAATATGATATACTTTAAGTAAGAGAGGTGAATATTATGATAGCTAAAAATTTAGATTTGAGAAACGCTTTAGATCATATAATTTCTGTATCTGACTTAGGTAGAGGAAAGGCATCAAAGGTTATTCAAGATGTAGAGAAAAATAAAGATCAGTATATTGTTGTAAAAAATAATAGACCCCAGGCAGTAATTTTATCTGTTGATGAATATAATACATTGATGGCAACACGAGAGGAATTAGAATTGTTATTGCTTGCAACAAAACGTATTACTGAGAATGATTCAGAGAAATACACATCAATGAAAAACGTATTAGAAGAAATGGGTATTTCTGATTCAGAAATTGACGAACTTGCAGAAAGTGTGGATATTGAATAATGTGGGAAGTAAAATTTTGTGAAGAAGCGATAAAAGACTTAAAGAAATTAGATAATAGTATTGTAAAACAAGTTTTAGCAGGAATCAGAAAAGTAAGTCAAAATCCTTTACCACAAAATGAAGGTGGATATGGAAAACCATTAGGAAATCAGAATGGAACTGAGTTGACCGGCTTTTTTAAAATTAAGTATAAAGGTATAGGAATTAGAGTAGTCTATACAATTGTACGGAATAAAGAAGTTATGAATATAATCGTGATTTCTTTAAGAGCTGATGAAGAAAGCTATAAAGAAGCTGAGAAAAGGAAGATAAGATATGGAGAGAATGTTCACAAAGACGTTTTTTAACGCTCCATCCCATAACACGACACTTACCTAAATTCCTCTGTTGTCATAAAATATGCAGAGGAAATTTTTATATTTAACACTTGGAAGGAGATTACAAATTAGTGTCGAATTACATATTGTGAGAAAGCATATTTTACACCACTTTTGCCCTAAGGGTCAAAAGGAGGAACTTCGGTAAGTGCGGGAACGTTATCGGAAATTCAGAACATAAAAAAATGTCTCCTTAAATTAAAGAGACAAAATTATAAAAGATTTAAAAAATCATCTAATGAAATATTTGCTTGTTCTAAAATACTTTTTAAAGTGCCTCTAGCAATTTCAGAATGAATTGGAATTATAACAACACGGACAGGGAATGATTGATTTTTATATTTGGCATGACTTCCTTTTTGGGAAACGTTTTGAAATCCTATTTTTTCTAAAGCTCGAATAATTTCCTTTGGAGTCAATATTGGATACTTTGAACCCATTAGATAGCAACCTCCAATGTAGTTATTAGTGTTTGATGATTTTCAATGATTGCATCATCATCTTCATAATATAGTTGAACAGCTTCAGTTAAATTTGAAATGGCATCTTCAATAGTTTTTCCTTGTGAAGCTACATTATTTTCAACACATTTAGCAACGTACCAATCTTCTTCTTTTTGAATTATAGCTGTTATTTTAACTAACATAATATCACCTCTTTATATATGGTATCCCTATACACATTATATCATCAATGTATGAGAAAATGAAGATTATTGAAGAATGGTAATTAACATGATCTAGTTCAGAACTTCCAATAACACGTCACTTACCGGAAATCGTTCTGATGTCACAGTCCTTGCGAGGCAAGTCCAGCGCCACTTTTACCCTAAGGGTCAAAAGGAGGAACTTCGGTAACCGCGGGAACTTTATAAGTCATTTAAATTATAAGGACAATATTTATGAAAAGAATAGTTTTAGTAACAATGGGGCTATTAATATCTTCATGCTTGATATTCGTTTTTTATAAACCACTAGAAAATACAGCGAATATACCAAATGATGTATTAGATTACATAAACGCATATGGATATAGAATTGTAGGATGCGATGAAGAGAGAACGTGGCATCTTACAAAAGAAAATCTAAAGATAACTTATTTAGAAACATTTCATTTAATGGGAGTAGATATAAGAGAATATCTAGGTATGGATTTAATCCTTAACTTTGTATATGTGACTAATCATCCGTTTGACAATGATTTTGATAGATTGAAAAGAACTATAAAATATGGATTTAAAACAGGTTTTCCGAATAAAACTAAAATTGTTGTAGTTAAGTTAGAAAACAATATTATTGGATCATATAGTCTAGATGTCCAAACAAGGTATGAGCTCTTAGATAATATAATGGGGGACATATATGGACGGAGTATTGAAGAATTACTTGGAAAAGAGAGCAATGAAGTTTTAGAAGACTTAATGATTGAAAGAGATAATATATTAATAAATTGAACGACGTATAGCACGTCATTTTCATACATTCCTTCCAATGACACGGTTCTTGCGAGTAAAACACCACGCCATTTTTTACGCTAAGGCGTAAAAAAGAATGAACGTCGGAGACTGCGGGAATGTTATACAAAATATTCAACTAGCCAATAGGTTAAGCAGTCTTGTGAAATTTGAGAGGTAAATTATGAGACAGAACTTTAATAGAGGAATCATATTATTAGCAATTATTGTATTAATCCTGGTATTCTATGTTAAAAATCAGCATGTTTATAATAAAGAATATGATTTGATTAGTATAGAAGAAATAAACATCAAATCACAGGATATAAGACAAGGAGACGGTACTAGACTTTACATTGATCAATTAGATAATTCTACATATATAGAAGTAAATGAAGTAGGATATATAGTTGATAATGAAGACTTACTTGCAATATTATCAAAATATAAGTGTAGAAGAACAAAGAACAACTACTTCCCATACCAATCTGGTGATGAAATAGTAGAATTTTCACTAATTCAAAATGATAGGCCTCTACATATATTGCTAGGTAAATTTAATGTGCGGTATGAGTCTGCTGATAAAGAGGTGTATGAAATTTTAGAAGGTAATCAGTTATTAAAAGAAATATTGTCACTTGTAGAAGAACAGTAGATATGTATTTGCTATAAGTAATTACAGTTGGATACTTCGTCTAACGTGACTATTCATTGATATTTCTTCTGATGTCACAGATATTGCGGGGCAAGACCAGCGTCACTTTTCCCGCTATGACTATAAAAGAGAGTGACTTCGGTAATAGCGGGAAAATTAGCGGATATCTTTCAGATGAGTAAATTTTATATAATTTTACTTATATTTTATTGACATGGGTAATGATTACACAAATAGTTAAAATAAGAGTAAAAAAACAATAAAATTACCCATAAGGAGAATTCAATGAGTAATCACTTGTCATATTTACCGCCTCAATTTAATGGAAAAAGTTTAGATTTAGAAACAAATGAAATAATGAGAGAAGCATCAAAAGCAAATCGTAAACTTGCAGAACTCAAGGGTTATTCCGAAATAGTACCTAATAAAAATATTTTGATAAATGCTATTGCACTTAATGAAGCAAAAGAAAGCTCTGAAATAGAAATATAAAAACGACTCATGATGAGTTATTCTCAGCCCTATCTAAGTCTGAGTATTTGTTTGGTGCTGCTAAAGAAGTCCTAAATTAAAAAGAAGCACTTTGGAAAGGTATCGAACTTATTAAAAAAATGGTTTTTTTAACAACTAATATGTTTGTTGAAATACAAGAAATTATCGAAGGGAATAAAGATGGAATTAGAACACAAGGTGGAACTAAGCTCATTAACGAAAGAATCGGAGAGGTCGTTTATACTCCACCAGAAACTGAAACGGAGATAAGAAATTTACTAGGAAATCTAGAGCGTTATATCAATGAAGAAGATGAAATTGATGCGTTGATTAAACTAGCTGTAATACATTATCAATTTGAAAGTATCCATCCATTTTATGATGGAAACGGACGTACTGGAAGAATCATAAACGAGTTGTTCTTAGTAATGAAAGGATTGCTGGACTCACCAATTTTATATCTAAGCAAATATATACTATCAACAAAAGAGGATTATTATAGACTTATAAATGATATTCACAACAAGGGCAATTGGGAAGAATGGATACTTTACATTCTAAAGGGAATCCAAAAGACATCTGAAAAATCATTGAATATATTGAGACAAATGAATGAGCTTATTGAAAATACGAGTAATGAGATAAAAGAAAAGCATCCAAAAATTTATTCAAAAGAATTAGTTGAAATCTTGTTTATCGAAATTTATACAAGGAATAGCAATGTTAAAGTAGGCCTAAATGTGACTAGAAAAACAGCATCGAATTATCTTAATGAACTTGTAGAGTCAGGAATACTGGAAGTTGAGGTAAGAGGAAAAGATAAATTGTTTATAAATAAGAAATTATTGGAAGTCATGAAAGTGATGTAGACAGACGATCCGCTAATGCGTCATTTTTTCCCCATAAAACTTAAAAAGAATGAACTTCGGTAACAACGGGAACGTTAGACAACATATATGGTTAGGAGGAGATGAGATTGACAGATCCAGTCACTATACTATTTACAGTCTTGTTTTTACTAATGATTTTACACGAAATTTATCAAAATTATCGTCGAAACAAGCATTATAGAGGAAGAAAAAATGTAATTATTAAAATTAAAAATCAAGATTTTGATTATAAAATAAGAGGGGCATTCATTATTTTTATAGCGGTGTGGCATGGAAAAATACAATATCAATTACATAATGATTATTCAAATTGTCTTGAAGTGATAGCGGCCATAATATTTGGACTGATTATATTGGTAGAATCACGAAAACCCTTCGAGATATGTGATAATGGCATATTTTTTCCAGACCGATTTGTAGGATGGAATGATATTGTTGGCATTGAATGGAAATCAATGTTTAATGGAGATTTTGAGAAATTTATAATTACATCAAAACGAAGTCCTTCATTATTAGTAGTGCAAGAATACGATTTAAGGATGAGGATTCCAATTACACACAAAGACAATATAAACAAGATTTTAGAAGAAAAAGCCAAATCCATCGTATGACACGCAAATTTCCCATATTCTTTCAAATCTCACATTCCTTTCGAATCAAGCCCTTTGCCACTTTATTCCCTACGACATCAAAAGGAAGTAACATGTGGAAAGGCAGAAACCTTTGATGAAATATTTTACTAAGTTATATGGTATGGATTAATCAGGAGGTAGAGATGAAATATATTACAATAGAGCATCCAACAGAGGAAGAAGTAAATAAAGTAAGACATAAGCTTCAAGAACATAATTCACAATTTTGGGAAGTTGATAGAAAAGATCAATATACAATTTATAGTATGGAAGATCAAACCATGGTTGGTGGGATTGTATTTACTATTTTTGGAGAATGGCTAGATATAGATTTTTTCTGGGTTGACAAGGAAGAACGTGGAAAAGGAGTTGGTAAAGATATTTTGTCAAGAGCTGAGGCATTTGCAAAGAATAAAGGGTGTAAAAAAGCAGCCTTGAATACATTTGATTTTCAAGCAATGCCATTTTATAAGAAAAATGGATATGAAATTATGTATAAGCAAGAAAAGTATCCAATATCGAGTACAAAATATTATATGGAAAAGGAA
>NZ_JBVBZF010000179.1:0-7146 GCF_057447755.1 Fusibacter sp.
GATCGAAATCAACAAGCTGATGTTGTTTCCCATGGTCAAAGGCATGTCTGGAGGAACATCAGAAAACATAAGGGTATCTTCACCTAGTTTAATCTCGGTGTGCATAACAAGTTTTTTTACATCTTCGGTCATTGGGTATGATGGATCAGGGGGCATATCGCCATAATACATTATTTTTGGCATCTCCGACCCAAATACTCTTGCGTAAAATTCAGCAGCTTCCTTTGATTTGTCTCTAAAATTCATATACGCAATAATAGCCATTTCAAATCTCCTCTCATTAAAACAAGTACAACATTATTAGTGGTTGTTTTACAAATGTGTTTATTTTATACCTCATTCTCAAAATATAAAACACTTGTGTTTAAATTCGTAAAATGAAAGTTTTGGATGATTGTATTGCAAAATGCTATTATACAATCGTGTATAATGTTCCGTATTGGTATATTCCTTTGGAATAGTGTACACAAATGGATACATAGTAATTTCAAGGTGTTTAATACTTAACAATCTTTTTATCAAATGTCCACATGGGACGAACATAAAAAAACAAAAGATAAAAAATGCATTAAATTGACTAAATATGTATCAAAAACATATTGAAGTTTGCAAGAAAGCGATATATAATATTCAAAATTATCGAAATTTTTAGAAAATACAGTGCAGTGTTCAAAGTAATTTCATCAGTTACTTTTGAGGAGAGTGAATAGGTCTCTAATTTTTGCACCTTTTTACATTGTATACTGTATACAAAAAGACGGTTAGAATTTAGGGGGTAATATTATGAAATCAGTGGGGCTACCTGACCAGCAGGGCTTATATCGTCCTGAATATGAAAAAGACAATTGTGGTGTCGGCTTTGTGGCAAATATCAACGGTGATAAGAGCCATACAATTGTGAAAAAAGGTATAGAAATACTTGTTAACATGACGCATAGAGGGGCAGCAGGCTCTGACCCAAACACAGGTGATGGTGCGGGAATCATGTTCCAAATACCGCATGAATTTTTTGAAGTCATTTGTGAACACAAGGGCATTGAGTTACCGGCTAAAGGACAGTATGCCGTGGGCATGGTCTTTTTGCCGAAATCGCCTGCCATTAGATATCAATGCGAGGGCATTCTTGAGCGTATTGTCACTGAAGAAGGCGCATGTGTTTTAGGATGGCGAACTGTACCAACAGACAACGGCATGATCGGCGAGACCGCAAGAGGTACTGAACCAAACATCAGACAGGTCTTTATAGGCCTCGGACAAATCGAAAATTTAGAAGTCTTTAAACAAAAGCTTTACCTAATCCGAAAGAGAACAGAAAACGAAGTGAAGGCACTTGTCAAAAAGGGCACAGAATATTTTTATATCTGCAGCATGTCAAGTGAGACAATCGTTTATAAGGGGCTTTTGCTGCCTGACCAGATCGGACCATACTTCATAGACTTGCAGGATGTTAATTTTAAGAGTGCCATAGCGCTGGTGCATTCAAGATTCTCTACCAACACCTTCCCAACGTGGGATTTGGCGCATCCATACAGATATATAGCCCATAACGGTGAAATCAACACCATTAGGGGAAACCGAAATTGGATGAATGCAAGAGAAGGCGTTTTGAAGTCTTCCATATATGGAAAGGATTTTTCAAAACTCTATCCAATAGTGACGCCAAATGGCAGTGATTCTGCTTCTCTTGACAATGTTTTTGAACTCCTTGTAAAACATAATAATAGCAATGCAAAAGCCATGATGACACTGATTCCTGAAGCATGGGAAAATGATTTGAATATGGAACCAGGGTTGAAGGCCTTTTATGAAGTTAATAGTTCTTTGATTGAGCCTTGGGATGGACCTGCAGCTGTGTTTTTCTGTGATGGTGTACAAGTAGGCGCGACACTTGACAGAAATGGTCTAAGACCAGCAAAATACGTCATTACCAAAGGCGGTCTTATGGTTATGGCATCTGAGCTTGGCGTTTTGAAGTTCAGCCCTGAGGATGTCCTTGAAAAAGGTAGACTTGAGCCTGGAAAGATGATTATTGTGGATACAGAAAAAGGTCTACTGCTTAGAAATGATGAGATTAAAGAGTCCGTCTATTCAAGACACCCTTATGAGACCAAGTTGAAAGAGGCAAAAGTTTGCTTGGATGATTTACCAAACAACGAGGAAAACTACGTCTTAAGAGATGAAAATCTTCTTGAGAAGCAGGCGGCATTTGCCTATACCCTAGAGGATGTGAACCACGTGATTAGGACCATGGCCGAAACTGGCAAGGAACCACTGGGGTCCATGGGAAATGATGCACCGCTTGCAGTGCTTTCAGACCAGACACAGACCCTCTTTGCTTATTTCAGACAGCTCTTTGCCCAGGTTACAAATCCACCAATTGATCCGATTAGAGAAAAAATCGTCATGTCACTTATGAAGTGCATGGGGACTCAATCCAGCTTTTTAGATGAAAAACCCAGCTTTTTACCTTTTATCAGACTGGAAACGCCTGTCTTGTCCAATGCTGAGACCCGTAAGATCAAAGCACTTAGAAATGCACATTTCAATGCGACAAAAATTCCAATTACCTTCAAGGCAGATGAGGGGGTAGAGGGCTTTAAAAAGGCACTAAACCTCATTTGTGAACGCGCATCAAAACGCGTAAATGAAGGTTACAATTTACTCATATTAAGCGACAAGAAGGTAGATGGCTATGAGGCAGCAATACCAAGTCTCTTGGCAGTATCTGCAGTTCATCATCACCTGATTGACCAGAAGACCAGAACAAAGGTCTCTATAATCGTTGAAGCAGGTGATGTTAGAGAGACTACCCATGTGGCCTTGCTCATGGGTTATGGTGCAAGTGCAGTGAATCCGTATCTTGCCATTGAGACGGCTAAAAATTTAGTGAATCAAGGACTAATCAAATCTGTTACAGCTGAAGAAGCAGGCTATAACCTTATTAACTCCCTTTCTTCGGGCTTGCTTAAAATCCTATCCAAGATGGGGATCTGTACCATTCAGTCTTACCAAGGGGCACAAATATTTGAAGCACTTGGGCTTGGCGAGACCTTTATCGATCGATACTTCCCAGGGACGCCGACGAGTATTGGGGGTCTCGGCATAGAGGAAATTGCCAGAGAGACGCTTGAAAATCATGCAAAAGCTTTTAACCGTTTGAGAAAGCCAAGTTATGAGCTGGAAATTGGTGGACAGCATGTATGGCGAAAGGGTGGCGAACGCCATCTCTTTAATCCAGAGACTATTTATTTATTACAGCAGGCCACTAGACTTGACGACTATGAAATCTACAAGCAATATGCAGGCAAAATCAACGATCAATCAAAGGGACTCTTTACACTTAGAGGCTTGTTTGAACTCAAAGGCAATAGACCTTCAATCCCAATCGATGAAGTTGAGCCAATCAGTGAAATTATCAAAAGATTTTGCACTGGTGCCATGTCGTTTGGTTCCCTTAGTAAAGAAGTCCATGAAACCATTGCCATTGCCATGAACCGTTTGGGGGCGAAAAGCAACAGCGGTGAAGGCGGTGAGGACGATGAACGCTATGAAGTGGATGCTAATGGCAATGACAAGAGAAGTGCCATAAAGCAAATCGCCTCTGCTCGATTCGGTGTAAATACCAACTACATCATGCATGCAGATGAGCTTCAAATCAAAGTGGCACAAGGTGCAAAACCAGGTGAGGGTGGACATCTACCAGGAAGCAAGGTCACCGTTCATATTGCCAAGGTAAGACATTCAACGCCTGGCATTGACCTGATATCACCACCACCTCATCATGACATTTACTCAATTGAGGATTTGGCACAATTGATTTTCGACCTTAAATCTACAAACCCTAATGCCAGAATCAGCGTAAAGCTCGTGTCGGAGGTGGGGATTGGAACCATTGCGGCTGGTGTTGCCAAAGCACATGCAGATATGATTTTAATCAGTGGACATGACGGCGGTACCGGTGCATCCCCCTTATCTTCTATTAAAACAGCAGGGATTCCTTGGGAAATTGGTCTGTCAGAAACGCATCAAGTTCTCCTGCTCAACAACCTCAGGAGTCGAGTTAGATTACAGACAGATGGCCAACTTAAGACGGGCCGAGATATTGTCGTCGGTGCCTTATTGGGGGCTGAGGAGTTTGGTTTTGCCACAACAGCACTTGTTATTATGGGTTGTACAATGCTGAGACATTGTAACAAGAACAACTGTGATTTGGGAGTTGCAACACAAGATCCTGAACTTAGAAAACACTTTTCGGGCAAACCGGAATATCTGATGAATTTCATGAGATTTATAGCGCGCGAAACCAGAGAGATCATGGCGGACTTAGGTTTTAGAACCGTCGATGAAATGGTGGGTCACATAGATGTCATAAAGGTAAATCAGGAAATTAACCACTGGAAGGCAAAGCACCTCAACTTTGACAAGGTGCTCTATAAGCCAGATATGCCAATGAGAATGAAGCCTTATTGTGTTAAGGCTCAAGATCATGGTATTGACCAAAGCTTTGATCATAAACTCATTGAAATCTCGAAAAACGCCATTAAATACAAGCGTTCTGTAAGAGGGGCCTTTGAAATAAAGAATACCAACCGTTCTGTGGGGGCCATGCTCTCGGGTAAAATTGTGAGTGCTTTCGGTGCAAAGGGTCTTGATGAAGACATGATTCACCTTACCTTCTACGGCTCTGCTGGACAAAGCTTTGGGGCCTTTGGTGCCAAGGGACTTACCATGGTCTTAGAGGGTGAAGCCAATGACTATGTTGGCAAGGGTTTATCAGGGGCAAAAATCATCGTGAAACCACCACAAAATTCGACCTTTGATGCAAGTAAGACCTACATTGCAGGCAATACCTTATTATATGGCGCAACTGATGGTGAAGTTTACATCAATGGCTGTGTCGGTGAGCGTTTCGCCGTGAGAAACAGTGGCGCAACAGCTATCGTAGAAGGTGTCGGTAACCATGGTTGTGAATACATGACGGGTGGTAGTGTGGTCGTTCTGGGCAACATCGGTAAAAATTTTGCGGCAGGTATGTCAGGCGGAGAAGTATTTGTTTATGATCCAGACCAGACCCTTTCTAAAAAATGCAATCTTGAAATGGTAAACATCTACGACCTATCTGAGAAAGAGCAAGAAAAGGTTAAGGCACTCGTCAGCAAGCATTATTTATATACGGAATCAAAAAAGGCGCTTGATATCTTGGAGAACTGGGAATCTTGCGTTAAGAACTTTAGATACGTAGTATCACCAGCCTACAAGCAAATTCTTGAAAATCAAAATGAATCATTATTTGAGGTCATCAACGAAGTGGACGATACCGCTAAGCTAGAAGCGATTTCTTAAAGGAGGGGAGACATATGAAAGACATTATGCTTTTTAATGAAGAGAGCCGTAAAAATTTTAAGTTGAGACCTGTCTCTCAAAGACTCAAGGACAATCGCAGTGTCTACAAGCCTTTGGATGAAGAGACCATGTCCACACAGGCAGGCAGATGCATGACCTGTGGGACGACATTTTGTAGCTTTGGGTGTCCACTTGGCAACCTTATTTCTTACTGGAATGAGATGACAGAAGACTTCAACTGGCAGCACGCCTATGAGATGCTCAGTAGAACCAGTAACTTCCCTGAGTTTACCTCAAGGGTATGTCCAGCCTTATGCGAGGCATCTTGTAATTTAGGGGTTAATCATGAACCCGTTTCCATAAGAGAAATAGAGTATACCATTATAGAACATGCTTTTAAGGAAGGTTGGGTTATGCCGAGGATTCCAAAGATGAAAACAGGTAAAAAGATTGCAATCGTGGGGTCTGGCCCTGCAGGTCTTGCGGCGGCGGATGAACTCAATGCCGTAGGTCATGAATGTGTGGTCTTTGAACGTAATGCTGAACCGGGAGGCCTCATGCGTTATGGCATTCCTAACTTTAAACTTGAAAAGGAAATCATCAATCGCCGAATTGACTTGATGAAATCAGCAGGGGTTGATTTCAAGATGAACACCTGTGTGGGTGAGGACTTATCACCCAAAGAAATGCTTAAGACCTTTGATGTATTGGTACTCACAGGAGGATCAACCATTCCGAGAGACTTAAAGGTGGCAGGTAGAGATTTGGAAGGCATTTACTATGCCGTAGACTATCTTGAAAACCATACCAAGCGCCTTCACAATGTAGACACGGGTGGGCTCATACTGGATGCTAAAGATAAAAATGTCCTGGTAATTGGCGGTGGTGACACAGGCTCTGACTGCATCGGCACAGCCAATCGTCAGGGGGCTAAATCCGTATATCAAATTGAGATTATGCCAAAACCACCAAAAGAGCGGGATGCTTCAACACCGTGGCCGCTTTACCCAAGACTCCACAAGGAGACCTCTTCACATAAGGAAGGCTGCATTCAGAATTGGGAGATTAACACCAAAGAAATTCAAGGTGATAAAAAGGTAGAGAAGGTTGTCCTTGAACGCATCCAGTGGGAAAATGTAAATGGCAGAATGGTATTGTCACCAATTGAAGACAGTGAATTCACACTTGAGATTGATATGGTTTTACTTGCCATGGGATTTGTCTCACCTCAGTATGAGGGGATGATTGAAAATCTAGGTCTTGAGCTAGATGAAAGGGGTAACCTCAAGACGGACAATAAATATCAAACCTCTCTAGATGCTGTTTTTTCTGCCGGTGACATGAGAAGTGGTCAATCCTTGGTGGTCAAGGCCATCAAAGAGGGCAGAGAAGTTGCAAAGCATGTGGACGAATTCCTCATGGGTGAAACCTTTATAAAATAAGGCTAGAAATAAGTATGACTAGAACAAGATAAACAAGAGACAAACAGGAGACAAACAGGAGACAAACAAGAGATAACTAAGAAATAACTAGGTGATGATTAAGTGCCTAATAGGCCTTAAACGAAAAAAGATGTAACGCATATGTTACATCTTTTTTTATTTGATACACTGGTTACTCAAAGGGATAAAAAATCAAAAACGTTGAAATTGCAAGGCTTATGCAAGTTTGTGATGGCTTGAACAACTTTGGCATTGTCCTTGCAATTAGATAGAGTACCTAACACGATTTATAAAGGTTAGGAATTTATAGGAGGGCGTTATGGAGATAGGTAAGAACAGAACGGGTATTGTTTTGACAATC
>NZ_JBVBZF010000180.1:0-7126 GCF_057447755.1 Fusibacter sp.
AAGGGGGCAATGGCACTTATAAACATTTTGTCATAGACGAGTTCCTTTAAGGCTGGATGAAATGGGCCTGCCACAACTTCCTTACCTTCGTCAATCAGATCAGTCCTTTGAAGTCCTAGTCTAATCACTGGAATATTGGCATGGTCATAAGCCTTCAGGGCTTTACCCATGACATCAATCGTGTCATCTAGGTCTGCTGGTGTATAACGCCCTTCGTGATACATAGTCTCCAGCTCTGTATTTTTAATGACCAGTACTGGATAAAGCCTGATACAATCCGCTTTGAGTTTTATACTCTCCGCCACAGAAAAAAAGAACTTTTCAGAAGTATCACCTGGAAGCCCATACATCAATTGAATTCCAAGTTCAAATCCGTAGTTCTTGATTAAAGTCACCGCTTTGTAGATTGACGCGACATCATGTCCTCTTTTACTCATTTTCAGGACGGTTTCATCAAAAGATTGTACCCCCAGTTCAATTGTGGATACGCCATATTGTCTCAATCGGTCTAAAATTTCAGGATTGATATAGTCGGGTCTTGTGGAAATTCTGATGCGATGAACCTTCTTCTTGATTTTATATTGAGAGGCTATTTTCAAATAGGCCTCTTGAATGGCAATTTCAATCCCGGTGAAGCTTCCACCAAAAAATGCAATCTCAATGACATCTGCGTCCATTGTGACCAAATAGTCCTCTACCTGATCTACAATCTCCAAATCAGTTGGCACTTGATCAACACCTGTAATCTTTCTTTGATTACAGAAAACACAATCATTGGGACACCCCATATGAGAAACAAAAATAGGGATAATCTTATGTTTATGACTCATTGCTCGCCAACTTTTTTAAGCCCTCTTTAGCGGCTTCTTGTTCAGATTCTTTTTTGCTTCTTCCCTTGCCAACCCCTATAATCTCATCGTTTAGCTTCACATGTGTATAGAAGAGCTTTGAATGGTCAGGGCCTTCTTCTTTAAATATTTCATATTTAATGCGATTGCCTTTTTTAATCTGGATTACTTCTTGCAATCGCGTTTTGTAATCGATAAACAGCTTGCCATGAACAGCATCATTGATGATGTGGTTCATGTGTCCAAGGACAAAATTACGAACAACATCCACGCCGCCATCTAAATAAAGAGCCGCTATCAAGGCTTCAAAGGCGTCTGAGAGAATCGAAGTACGCTCGCGTCCGCCTGTGAGTTCTTCCCCTCTGCCAAATAGCATAAAGGTTCCAATTTCAAGTGCTCTTGCAGCCTCACCAAGCGATGCTTCACAGACAATTCTTGCCCTAACTTTGGTTAGCTGTCCTTCAGCCAAATTAGGGAAATGGCTATAGAGGTATTCGCTGATCACAAGGCCCAGTACCGAATCCCCTAAAAATTCTAATCTTTCATTGTTTTTGATGCGTTCCTTCTTATTTTCATTTGCATAAGACGAATGTGTTATGGCTCTTTTTAAGTAAGCAATATCCTTGAACTCATATCCAATTCGTTTTTCTAGTACTTTTAAACCTTCCATATTCTCCCCTTCCTAGAAAGGGCATTTAAATATACTATGACGCGCATTGTGATAATATATTTAAACAACCTTTTCATTTACATTCCTCCAACTATTTTATAATTTTGAAACATAAAATTCAATATGTGTAGCAAAACTAATATATTAAAATTGAAAGACGCTGGTATTTTTAGTACCAGCGTCTCATAAATATATAGACCATTCGTTTTCATCCATCTCTGAGAGACGCTTCAACTTGGAATATAATTTTATTCTTCTACTTGAACATCAGTCACAAGCGGTGGCATTGCCTTCATCTTGTCTGTGATCTCTGCAACCAAATTGGACTCAACACCAATATAGGCATATTTGATGGCATTCATAAAGGCCTTGGCATTGGATGACCCATGTGCTTTGACAACGAGTCCGTTGACACCTAGAAGTGGCGCGCCGCCGTATTCCGTATAATCCAGTTTCTTTTTAAAAGCCCCTAAATTGCCCTTAAGGAAGATACCACCTATTTTACCGATTGTGTTTTTCATAATCTGAACTTTAAGTTCTTTCACGATAGACAGTGCAACACCTTCAGTGAGTTTTAAAATGATATTTCCTGTAAAACCATCTGCGACGATGACATCGACATTACCTGATGGCACATATCGACCTTCCACATTGCCGACAAAATTCAAATCTGTCTCTTTTAACATTTGATGTGTTTCTATATATAAAGGCGTTCCTTTAGTGTCCTCAGCACCGATATTTACAAGTGCCACCTTTGGATTGTCAATACCGATAACCCTTTCCGCATAAAGGCTTCCCATGTAGGCAAATTCAACTAAATTTCTCGATTTACATTCTGCATTGGCACCTGCATCCACAAGTACAGACGCACCATTCATCGTAGGATAAATGGTACAAAGCGCTGGCCTACCAATCCCTTTGATTCGACCAACCTTTAAAAGGCTACCGGCAAGCAAAGCACCTGTGTTGCCCGCAGATACAAAGGCATCAATTTCGCCCTTTCTAAGTGCTTTAAGTCCAACAACCATAGAAGAATCCGCCTTGCTTTTAATTGCTTTTACAGGCTTGTCATCATTTTCAATCACTTCAGTGGTCCCTACTATTGAAATACGATTTGAATCGTACTTGTAACGACTTAACTCCTGAGAGATTTTAAGTTCATCCCCAAAAAGGATAATGTCTCCTTTAATTATAGACAAGGCATCAATTGCACCTTTTACCGTTTCAACAGGTGCGTGATCGCCACCCATTGCGTCAAATCCGATTTTCATAAGCCACCTCTTTTTATTGATCGTACTTACTTAAGTATAAAAAAGGCAATAGGATTACCCTATTGCCTAGTTGAAAGATTAAGCTTGTTTAGCATCTCTTCCATGATAATATCCACATTCTGCACATTCTCTATGTGGTACGTTAGCTGCTTTACATTTTGGACATTCCACAATGTTTGGAGCAGTCATTTTAATGTTACTAGCTCTACGCTTATCTCTTCTTGCTTTAGATATCTTACGCTTAGGTACTGCCATATCTTAACACCTCCTTAATCTAAGTGAATAAATTCTTTAGTGCTTCTAGTCTTGGATCAATTTTTTCGTCATCACACGTACATTTCCCTGAATTCAGATTGGTTCCACACTGAGGACAAATCCCCTTACAATCCTCATCACAAAGAATTTGTAGCGGTAAATTCAACAATATATCTTCCTCTAAAATTGGGATCAGCTTAATAGCACCATTCTCTAAAACTGCGAATTGATCATCCTCATCTTCAGAAAATTGCTCCACTAACTCCCGCGTCACACAACTTGAGAGGTTCAATTTGACTTCAGCTAAACATCTATGACACTCAAATGAAATTATACCCTTATAATCGAAGGTAAGCATTAATCGCTTCTCGATTTTTTTGACATTTCCAGTCATAAAAAACTCGGAAGCATCAATGGCATTGATTTCCTTTAGAAACTCATCTGTCAATGTCACTTCAAACTGAAAATCAGCGACTGATTTTAGTCCGTTTACTACCTTGGATAAATCAAGGTTCATACTATCACCTCTTCAATGCAACATTAATATTATAATTAGAACGAAGAGGTTTGTCAAGTAAAACTACTTAACTAATTCTAAAGTATCTCTAGCGATCATTAACTCTTCGTTTGTAGGTACAACCATGATTTTAACTTTAGAGTCATCTGTACTTACAGTAGCTTCTTTTCCTCTTACTTTATTCTTAACAGGATCTAAAACAGCACCCATGAATTCTAAGTTTTGGCAAATTGCTTCACGGCTCTCAGCGCCATTTTCACCTAAACCAGCAGTAAATACGATAGCATCAACGCCGCCTAAAACAGCTGCATATGCTGCAATATATTTTCTTACGTTTAAGTGGTAGATGTCAAGTGCAAGAATTGCTCTTTCATTTCCAGCTTCAGCAGCACCTTCAATATCTCTAAAGTCACTTGATACCCCAGAAATTCCTAAAACACCAGATTTTTTGTTCATGATGTTGTTCATGTCATCTAATGTAAGGTTTTCTTTACCCATAATATAAGTTACGATTTGTGGATCGATATCACCACATCTAGTACCCATTACAAGACCTTCAAGTGGTGTAAAGCCCATAGAAGTATCAATTGACCTTCCACCGTCGATTGCTGCAAGAGATGCACCGTTACCAAGGTGGCAAGTGATTAATTTTGTATCTTTGATATCTTTTCCAAGAATCTCAGCAGTTCTTTGAGATACATATCTGTGGCTTGTGCCGTGGAAACCATATCTTCTTACATGATCTCTCTCGTAGTACTCATATGGAAGTGCATATACGTAAGAGCTTTTAGGCATTGTTTGATGGAAGGCAGTATCAAAAACGCCTACGTTAGGAATACCAGGTAATAATTCTTGCATTGCATTTATTCCCATAATATTTGGTGGGTTGTGAAGTGGTGCAAGCTCGATACACTCTTCAAGTGCTGACATAACATCATCTGTAATTACTACTGAGCCACTGAATTTTTCCCCTGCATGGACAACTCTGTGACCGATCGCATTAATTTCATCAAGTGATTTAATCGCACCGTATTCAGCATGTGTAATCGCTTCAAGTACATGACCAAGAGCTTCTTTATGGTCTTTCATTGGCACTTCAATTGTCTTTTTATCTCCCGTCGGTCCTTCATGTTTTAATCTTGCGCCTTCGATACCGATTCTCTCAACAAGACCTTTTGCAAGAACACTTTCATCTTTCATGTCAAATAATTGATACTTTAAAGATGAGCTTCCACAGTTAATAACTAATACATTCATTATAAATTGCCTCCCTTTGATATATAAAGATTTTTTTTAATCTTAGTGATTTTGGTCATACATTTATATTATAATGTAATTAATCTAATTTTCAACCCTAACGGAGGATATTGATGAAAATAATTGCCATAATCGCCGAGTATAATCCTTTTCACAATGGACACTTGTATCAATTACAAAAATCAGTACAAGAAACAGGCGCAGATGGCGTGATTGCCATCATGAGCGGAAACTTTGTCCAGCGCGGTTTACCCGCATTTTTGGACAAGTGGACACGAACAAATCTGGCACTGTCCGCCGGTGTCAACCTCGTTATTGAACTCCCTACTTTTTTTGCCACAGCAAGTGCAGAACAGTTTGCTTACGGTAGTGTTAAGTTGTTAAATGATACCAAGGTCGTTGATCAATTGTGTTTTGGAACCGAAAATATGGATAATTATGCATTTGAACAAATTGCAAGTATACTTGCAAACGAACCTCAAGCATTTAGTGGGCTGCTTAACGACGCCCTCTCCTTAGGACTATCTTTTCCAGTGGCAAGAGAAACTGCTCTAAAACAGTATCTAAATGTCGATTGTATTCCCAACACGTCAAACAGCATTTTGGGCCTTGAATATTACAAAGCACTTTACCAGCTTGAGTCTACTATAAAGCCTCATTTGATTAAACGCGTTGGATCTGGGTATAACGATGAAAGCCTTCACAACAATTTTTCAAGTGCTACAGCCATAAGAAAAGCTTACTTTGAAGCGGTTGGCAAAGGCACCACCTTTGATTTCAAGGGTCATATACCCGAGACATGCCTTGAAGTTCTAAAACAATCGCCAATAATGCCAGTTGCCCCAGAAGCCTTTGAGGACATCTTACTCTACAAGCTCAGGACAGCTTCTTTAGAAGAACTTGCTAGCATTAGAGAGGTCACCGAAGGACTTGAGCACAAACTAAAAGCTGTTGCACTTAAGGCAAGACATTACGACGAGCTAATAGAAGGCCTTAAATCCAAACGATATACCATGACCAAGCTCTCTAGAATGCTCAACAATATACTCTTGGGTATTACCAAGGATTTTAAGGGCATTGATCATTTGGATTATATCAGGGTCTTGGGATTTGACGATATTGGCCAAGCCATCTTGAAGGAAATTAAGTCAAATTCTGACCTCAATATTATCGCCAATCTCAATCACATTCCCAATGCGTTAAAAGAAAATCCACTATTAAAGCTAGATCTTATGGCTACTGATATCTATAGTCTAGCCTATAAGGCCACATCATATCGAAATGGCGCTAAAGATCTTACCACATCCATGATAATAAGGAGGACATAATATGAAAAAAGTATTAGATAAGGGATATGTACGTCTGGTCGATTCCATGGGAAGCGATCTCAGCGTGGTCAACTCAGCACGTGTAAGCTTTAACAAGGCAACAGAGACATTAAGAGACGAAGACGTCAAGCTCATCCAATATCTTGCAAAACACGATCACACAAGTCCCTTTAGGCATGCCACCATGCAATTTGAAATCTACGCACCATTAATGGTGGCGAGACAATGGTGGAAATACATTATCGGTTCATCTCATCAAGACCCCTTCACAGCTTGGAATGAATCCAGCAGACGCTACGTAACTGAAGCAGTGGAATTTTATATTCCAGCAGAAGATGCTTGGCGTAGCAAACCTGAAAACATGAAGCAAGGTAGTGGTGAAAATCTTGGTACCCCTATTGGAAAAGAAGCATCCGAAAGACTCTTAAATCAGATAGAAGCCGGGATGAAAAATTATGATTGGGCCATCGAAAATGGCGTTGCCACCGAGCAAGCGCGTCTTTTCATCCCAAGTGCATACGGGCTTATGGTGAGATGGTACTGGACCGCAAGTGTTCAAGGCGTTGCCCACTTCTTAAACCAAAGAACTGACGGTCATGCACAATTTGAAATCAGGGAATATGCCGAAACTGTAAAAGCCATTGCACTAGAAAAGTTCCCAGTGGCTATTGAGGCCCTTCTCGAACATACTAACTAGAAAAAATCCTTTTGAATAGTCACGTACTCAGCTTGACGAGCATTGTGATTCTATACAACAAAATTTCTTGCATTTAAAATCATTTGAGGTCAAACCCTTATTTTGCTCATATAACCGCTTTTGAAGATTCTTTCTCAAAGCTGGATGAGAACTAATGCTATACAACAACATTTGAGCCATCTTCGATGACTCAAACCAATTTTCGCTGACGCTGTTTGAGATTGAACATTTCTCATCACAGCTTTCGGCTCAAATTTTGTTGTATACAATAAAAAAGCCGATT
>NZ_JBVBZF010000181.1:0-6982 GCF_057447755.1 Fusibacter sp.
ACCTCCTCAGGTAGTCCCAGCAATTCAGACATTCTAGCAGGATTATTGCGGATACCCCCGATGAATACGCCGCCAAGGCCTAAAGATTCAGCTGCGATAATGGTATTCTCAGCTGCTAAAGCCGCATCGACTGTTGCAATAATAAAGGTTTCTGTATAACCGCTTTCATAAGGCACACCATGCTTTTTACAGGCTTCGTTAAGGCGGTGGAGGTCGGCACAAAACACGAGAAAGGTCGGTGCACTGGAAACATATTTTTGATCACCAGATAGTGCCGCTATTTCATCACGTACAAGTTTGTCATTAACAGAAATGATACTATAGGCTTGTAAAAAACTTGATGTTGACGCCATTTGAGCTGCATCAATAATTTCTTCAAGCCACTCTTTTGGAATTTGCTCTTCTTTGAATTTTCTTATGGATTGGTGCCCTTTTAAAAGTTTGATTACTTCATTCATCTCAATTCTCCTTTACAAAAAAACCTCACTGAAATTTCAGGAGGTTTAGACTTTATTTATATTCTTCTAACTCATTAATATTTTCTTTAATGGTACCAAGTACCTTTTCCATGTTATATTCTACTTTTTTCATGATTTCTTCTGCATAGTCATATGAGCCAACACGGATATCTTCAGCCTTTTCTTCTGCATCACGAATAATCTCCTGAGCTCTTTTTTGTGCCATTCTCACGATTTCATGCTCATTTACAAGTTCTCTCATCCTTGAATCCGCAGCAGTTAAAATTTCTCTCTCTTTGCTCTTAGCAAGGTCTAAAATGCGAAGTTCTTCACTTTGAGCATTACTCAAAATCTCCTCTGCCAATTTATTGGCTTCTTCAACGATTTGATTTTTTTGAGATTTAATCCATCTCACATGTTGATATTCATCTGGAAGCATGACATTTATATCCTTTAAAATATTTAAAAGATCATCTCGATCAACCAATATTTTACCGGTTAAAGGCACAGTTGGATAGCTCTCAAGTTTATCTTCAAATTCTTCGAGTAACTCCAACACTCGCAACTCCAATTTCTCTTTGCTCATTTTCTAGCCTCCTATTTTCTTGAATATTGCTTCTTTGACTTCTTCGGTCACAAAATCTGAAATGTCACCTTTAAAACTTGCGACTTCCTTTACAATGCTTGAACTAAGATACATAAATTCTGTTCGCGTCATTATGAATACCGTTTCAATGTCCTTGCACAATTTTTGATTGACACTTGCCATTTGAAACTCAGACTCAAAATCTGAAATTGCTCTGAGGCCTTTTACCATAATTTTTGCGTCTTTTGTTTTAAGATAATCAATCAAGAGCCCCATATGTTTGTCTACTGATACATTAGGCAAATGGCTCGTTGTTTTTTCTAAGAGAGCAACCCTTTCATCTGGCGTAAACATTGGGCTTTTACTTTGGTTAAACATCACCGTTACAATAACATGATCAAATAATTTGCTCGCGCGTTCTACGATGTCCAAATGCCCCTTGGTTACAGGGTCAAAGCTTCCTGGATAAACTGCGATTTTCACGCTTACCTCCTATATATTGAAATACCAATCTTTCCGTATTTTTTTGTCTTAACAAGTTGGAATGAAGTTCCGTGGTGCTCAACTTCTTCATCCTTAATGTCATGCTCAACCACTATTATACCACTTTCAGAGAGCAATTTATAGGTTTCAAGTTCAGTCAAAACCTTTTTTACATGCCCCATCAAATAGGGTGGATCCATCATGATAATGTCAAAGGGGTCACCACTATAAGTTGATATAAACCGATAAACATCATCATTTTTAACGATAGACCTGTCCGCTAGCTTGGTCTTTTCTAAATTTTTAAGTATGACCTGTTTTGCTTTTAAGCTGGTCTCACAGAAAACCACTTGATTGGCACCTCTACTAATCAGTTCAATACCTAATGCACCTGAACCAGAAAATAAATCCAGACCATTGGCACCATATATATGACTTTGGACCATACTAAACATGGCTTCTTTCACGCGGTCTATTGTAGGTCTAGTGTCCAATCCCTCTATGGTTTCCAGACTTATCCCTCTGGCAGTCCCTGATATTACTCTCATTTGTCACATCCTAACTCATTTTATACCCACTTATAGCGTAAATGTCTCATTAATCTCAGTTCTTAACTGGTCTATGTAACGAACCATCTCTGCATTTCCCAGTTGATACTCCGCAATTACTATTTTAACATGTTTTTGAGCTTCCACTAGTATTTTTTTATGCTTAGACAAATCTGCAAGTCTGAGTTCAGGTAAGCCATGTTGTCTTACGCCGAATACCTCACCCGATCCCCTAAGCTCTAAATCCTTGTCTGCAATTTCAAAGCCACTGGTCTCATTCACCATGGTTTCAATTCTTGCTTTTGCCTCCTTAGAGAGTTTTTCACTCAACAAAAAACAATAGGATTGTTCATCACCCCTACCAACTCTACCCCTGAGCTGGTGAAGCTGTGAAAGGCCAAATCTCTCAGAATTCAAAATCACCATAACAGATGCATTAGGTACATTTATACCGACTTCTATAACAGTGGTGGATACGAGCACCTGTATTTCGTTGTTCTTGAAGGCTTCCATGATTTGATCCTTGTCCTTGTTTTTCATCTTGCCATGCACCAAGCCGACCTTGTATGTGCTAAACTTAGTCTGTAGCATTTCATAATGAGCCTCTGCCGATGTTAGATCAAGGGTTTCAGAATTTTCAACTAATGGGCATACAAAATAAACCTGTCTACCGGCTTTCAACTTATCATGAATAAAACCATACATTTCATCCAGTTTTGAAGGCTTGACAAAATGTGTTTTAATAGGCTTTCTCCCCTCTGGCATCTCATCTACAATCGAAACATCCATATCCCCATATAATATTAGGGAAAGCGTTCTCGGGATTGGTGTTGCAGACATAATCAACACATGTGGATTATGTCCCTTCTGAGATACAATGGTCCTTTGCCTCACACCAAACCGATGCTGTTCATCTGTAATAACAACACCTAGATCTTTAAAGACCACGTCCTCTTCCAAAACCGCATGCGTTCCAATTACGACATCTACATTGCCAAGCTCGATCTCCGCTTTTATGCGTTTCTTTTCCTTAGCACTAACACCTGAATCTAAAATTTCAACGGTATACTGGTCTCCAAAGGCTTGTTTAAATCCCTCATAGTGTTGTCTTGCTAGAATGGCTGTTGGTGCCATTAAGACCCCCTGCTTTTGATTTGTCAAAGCGATCAGCAAGGTTAAAAAGGCTAATATGGTCTTACCAGAACCCACATCCCCCTGTATCAATCTGTTCATAGAATTACCAGAATTCAAATCAACTTTAATATCTTCAAAGGCCTTGATTTGAGCATTCGTGAGCTTAAATGGCAAGGTCTCTATCCAGTCTTGAATCTCATCTTTTACAGGCAAACAATCCGCTTTTGCCTTATGATAATTATTTTTTAATACAATTAATTTTAATTGGAGTGTAAATAGCTCTTGATAGATCAATCTATATCGTGCTATTTTCAGCAGTTTTTCATCCTTAGGACAATGGATCTGATAAAGGGCGTCATTCAGTGTGCAAAGCTTTGCCAAAGTGACAATTGAGCTTGGAAGATTTTCTGCCACAATTGGCGCTAAAAGGCCCGCTACTTGCTGGTGGAGCCTTACGAGATCCGATTGAAAAAGGCCCAATGTAGAAGCGTATACTGGAAGAATGCTTAAAAATTGCTTGTCATCCTCTTTGGCATATTCCGGGTGCATCATTTTGAACATCATGCCCATTTTTTCTATCTTTCCAAAAAAATAGTATGTTGTATTTTCTTTGAAAAACGCTTTTATATATTGGGGTGAAAAAAACACGATCTCGCCTTGATGAAAGCTGTCCATCACCTCAAGAATCATAATTTCCTTTCGTGTCTTATGAACCATTTTAAACCGAATCTGAAGGACCTTAGCTTTAATTGTCACATAGCTTTGATCATGAACCTCTGAAATGTTGGCAATTTTACGTCGATCAACATATCTAATCGGAAAATCGTATAAAACATCTCCATAATTTGACAAACCAATCTTTTTTAGTTTTTCAGCTTTTTTTTCACCAATACCCTTTAGATTATTAAGCGGCATGTTAAACACGAATTCACCTCATTTATATACAAAACGCACTCAATGGCTTGAGTGCGTCAGTCGTCTTTATTCTCTATTCAACAGAAATGACGTAATAGTACAATGGTTGACCACCGCGATAGGTCTCAACTTCAAAATCACTGTATTTTTCCTCAATTAACTCTGTTAAACTTGTTGCATCATCCTCAGTGACATCTGATCCATAATAGACTGAAATAATTTCAGAATCTTCTTTTACGGTCTTTTCAATCGCAGTCATTATGACCTCGATCTGATCCTTACCAGAAGCTTTAATCTCACCATCCGCCACTGCCAAATAGTCATCCTTTTCAATATTGAGTTCATTGAAAGTCGTATTTCTAACAGCATATGTGACCTGGATTGTGCTCACACTGGTTAAGCTCTCCGTCATGGCACTGTGGTTTGCCTCAGCCGATGCATCACGATTGAAATTAAGCATGGCCGTGATACATTGCGGCATGGTCTTAGATGGTATTACATAGACATCCTTATCACTAAGGTCTCTAGCCTGATTGGCTGCCATGATGATATTGCTGTTGTTAGGGAAAAGGAAAATATGCTTTGATGGGCACTTTTCAATTTCTCTCATAAAGTCCTCGGTGCTTGGATTCATCGTTTGACCACCAAGAATACTGCCCACAATACCAAGATCGCTGAAGATGGATGAAAAACCATCACCCATTGAAACAGCAATAAAACCATAATCTTCATCATATGGTAAAACAGGTTCAGCATTTTGAGCTGCCTTTTCTAAGTCTTCATCTTGGTAATGATCGATGATGTTGCTGTGTTGGTCTTTCATGTTTTCAATTTTAACTTTTTTAAGGACACCGTGTTTTAATGCTTCTTCAAGTGCCACACCAGGATTGTTGGTATGAATGTGAACCTTTACAAGGTCTTCATCTTGAACAAACACAAAGCTATCACCCATTTTTTCTATGACATCCTTTAACTGATCACCTTGAATATCATCACCCTGAATGATAAATTCAGTACAATATGAAAATTTGATATCTTCTGTAGACATAAAGTTTTGTGCCGGTGCAGCTGTTGTCATTGTCTTTACCGCTTCCATCGGCATTTCTTTACCGATAAATGCGTCATAGCAACCGTTAAGGATGCACAATAAACCTTTACCACCTGCATCTACAACACCCGCTTGCTTTAATACTTCAAGATATTCAGGTGTTTTATCAAGTGTTTCTTCACCACGCTTGATCAATATGTGTAAGAGTTCGTCTATAGCAACTTCCTCTTCAGTATATTCCATTGCCTTCTCTGCAATCTTTCTGATAACAGTTAGAATTGTACCTTCAACCGGTTTTAAAACTGCGCTATAGGCAGTGTCAGCAGCATCCTTAACAGCATAGCAGAAATCGATGGAATTTAACTCGACTTTGCCTTTACAGCCTTTTGCGAACCCTCTAAAAATTTGCGATAAAATAACGCCTGAGTTTCCTCTTGCGCCCATCAAAGACCCCTTTGAAATTGCCTTCGATACTTCTTCTACGGTTTCGTAAGTTTGCTTTGCTACCACTTCAATGGCAGAATTCATAGTAAGAGACATATTTGTTCCGGTATCGCCATCAGGTACTGGGAATACGTTCAATGAATCTACTAAGTCCTTATTTTTATTGAGTTCATATGTGCCTTGCTTAAACATCTTACTCAGCAATTCAGCATTAATTGTTTTAAGTTCCACGTCTTTTCCTCCTAGTTACTCTTGAACGCGTACGCCTTCGATATTAAGATTAACCTCGAGGACATTCAACCCAGTGAGGTTTTCAACGTTATATTTTACTTTTTCAATAATATTTTCGGCTACGACTGAAATCTTAGTCCCAAATTGGATAATAACGTATAACGTAATATTAACGCCGGTTTCTTCTACATGTATCTCAACACCTTTAGAAAGATGCTCCCCTTTGAGGATTTTTGCAATACCGCTTCTTGCAGACTTATAAGTCATCCCCACAAGACCATAGCACTCCATGGCAGCAAAAGCTGCTATTGTTGAAATAACATCTGTATCTATAGAAACATCGCCTAATTCGTTTTGAATTTTGATTGACATATTATGTCCCTCCTTCTATTTAAGAGTATTCAATCATTTAATCTAATTTTATAGTAATATCAATGCAATATCAAGAAAATAAGCATTTCTATCGACAATTATTACAAAAAAGATAAGAATTACGGTATTTAAGACTTGAAATAAGTCCTCGTCTCTGATAAAATAAGTTTGTTATGTTAAGAGTAATCACTCGAAGGAGGTGTCATAAATGGCAAGAACATGTGAAATCTGTGGCAAAGGAAAAGTATCTGGAAATACTGTCAGCCACGCTAACAACCATAATAGAAGAACTTGGTCACCAAACTTAAGAAGCGTAAAAGCATCTATCAACGGCGGTACTAAGAGAATCAAAGTATGTAGCAGATGTTTACGTTCTGGTAAAGTTGAAAGAGCGGTATAAGAACACCTAAAAGCAAATCATATGATCCCGTGATCATATGATTTTTTTTTTATGTTTAGCTTTAAATGATTGATAGAAAATATTTCTTGACCTTATAAAAAGGTATGATATAATTAAATCGTAAATATACGATTAATATAGGAGGCTTAAATGACAAAAAACATTTATTCAGAACAGGGTTTTGTACCTTGTTGTGAAATTGATATTGATACCCAAGAGCGCGCATTGGTCGTGGACATATCAAAGGCATTGTCAAATCAAGCTCGCCTAGAGATCATTTTATTTATTGGTACGCATCGCGATTGTAACAACAGTGATTTGGTGAATCACCTCCCCCTTGCACAGTCCACAATATCTCAGCAC
>NZ_JBVBZF010000182.1:0-6950 GCF_057447755.1 Fusibacter sp.
ATCCAAATCATACCGTCAAATTTTATTCTGCTCAAACTAGTAACTTGACTTGTTAGTAATGTCGTATATGGTAAGTCCATAATCCTGTGCAATAGCTATAAAAACTCAATAATACACTTATCTGTCAGTATTATACCTTGTTTCTCAGCCCATAAATTTAATTCCGCTAATTCTAACTTATTCACTAGAACAGGTAGAGCTTTTCCATATTTCCCTAAAATATCGTTCAACTCACTAATACGTTTATTCTATATAATCCTCCTCATAATTGATATAGAATCCATTCTCTGCCAAAAAAACATTAGTGATTCTTTTGACTAACGAGAGACGAACTTATGTCGTTGGTCTTTTATGACTCCAGTTTATCCAAATAATCTGTCATCCTTTTACTGAGTCTATTTCTTAAAACTTCCATCCATTCAGGTTCATTATCCCATTTTTCTTCCAAGGAAGACGACACTCTGAAATATGAGTACAAGTCTGCAAATGACTTATATAATGCTCTATTATTGCTATACATTTCTAAATTGCCGCCTGCATCTAAATATCCATTTATAAAACATGCTTTTGCAATATTCTGAAATTCTTCTAATTCCGATTCTATGCTATTTATTGCCCGTTCCACATCCTGACCATAAAAGCCATACATACAATCGTCAAAATCTATTGCTGAAAGTTTTTGAGTTTCATTATCATAAATGATATTATCCAACTCATAATCATAATGTATTAATCCATAAGAATGATATGTTATATCTAATTTATCAAACTTTTTTCTCAATACATTCAAATGATCCAGCAGTCTCGTATTATTAGAAATATCCTTCACAAGTTTACCTTCAATCATATTAAAAATATCAAAAATACTATTTCGTTCAAGAACTGATTGTACTTTTTCCTTTGATATCTCATGTAGCCTTGCTAGTGATTTACCATAATTATAGGCTATTTCTTCTGTCATTTCTATGCTCTCAAGAGTTTCATTACCAACGCTTTCAAATACAACAGCATGATAAGAACCCCAAGGCGTTTCCTTTGTTTCTATCAAATTTCCAAATTTACTTTTAATTACATTAGGTACATTAAACTCATTATTGGATAGTATATTAATAAATTCTAATTCTTGGCTAATGCATTTATTGTCTTTTTCAGATGCCGGAATAAATCTTAGAAAATGGATTTTACTCTGATTTTTAAATGGATAAATGGCATTTGATGAAATCCTGTAGTACTTAAATAACTCTACCGACTCATCATCATAATTCCAATTTTTTAATAGCATTAAAGCCAATTCACTGTTGTCAAATAAATATTTCAATTTTAACATTTAATACCTCTTCTATTCGTTAAAATAACTGAGAACTAATAAATTTTGCCCTCCAATTGGCTATTTTGGTAGTTTTCTATTACCTGACGTTTCATGTCAATCACTCCTTTCATAATATGTATATTATAGGCTTTCGAAAAACGTTCTTGCGGTTACCGACGTTCCTGAACCGGACCCTCAGAGATCTTTTTCACTGGTGGTGCTTGCACACGGTGAAGCAATGTGCGCAGTTAATGGAAATATTTTGTTATCAGATGTTACCTCACTCAGTTTCAAAGTTAATCCCTAACTTTTTTTTAAGTCTGATGAGGAAATACTATATTATCGTATTTTTTTTAAGGAAGGCACTCACTAAACAATCTCTTCAACTTTATCAATTTTCTTGTCCAACATACTCTTTAAAATTCCATATGTCAGCGCAAATAACCCTATTAACATAAATCCAACCCCAAAATATACCCCTATTTCCCAAGGAAGTATTGCAGGTGGAAAAGTAGAGTCTATAGGCTGATTAAATATTATCGAAAACCAACGCCACCCATAACCTATAAAGAACAGAGAACCGATAATATTCAAAAATATATTCTCTCTAAAACTCAGTAACCATGCTGATGCTAGGTTTGATGTTATAAAAATTGCAACACGTCCCCATTCAATTGATCCAACTTGTAATCCTATTAATATTATAAATAAAGCAAAATAAGAAGGTATTAATAAAAAAACAAACATAACTTTTCGATTATTTTTTAGCATTAGTTCATCTCCCATTTTCACTTAGAACCTAAACTGTCTCATTTGCGTACATTACATTTATATTGTCTGTTGATTCCATTTGTAAATTAATTTATAGTTTTCTGGAAAACATATTAATAAAGACCAGTTCTATTTTTAAATGTTATTAATTTTCCAAGCCTAATTCATATCGTTTTGTAAAAGTAATAACTCGTTACATGTAAAGACAAGCAAAATATCTAAACTTTATAGATAATCTTGATTTCCTTATTTATTCTTCAATACAAAACTTAAGACATGATAGTTAAATCTTTCATTTTAATGTATGCCCACGTTTACGTCAGAATAATTCTACTCTTCTAAATCATCTTGTAGACACTTTTTATAAAAAGTTGTACTAATCAGAAAAACTGTTTATCAACCATTCACTTTTTAACAGTCTATAAGAAACTCGATCCTTCATTTTGCCATCATGCCATTCACACTGTTTGTATTCTCCTTCTTTGGTCATACCACAATTTATCATTACGCGTTCTGACCCTATATTTTCTTTGATACAACCAGTTGTTATTCGAAAAACTTCATTTTCCTCAAAAGCAAACCGCATTATCTCTTTTAATGCTTCCGTAACATATCCATGTCCCCAATGCTTTTCAAATATAAAATAACCTAGATGAACGAGCTTTCCTAATGGTGTGAAATCAGTGACTGTATAGCCTATTTCTCCTATATGATCTTTTAAATCTTTACTTTCAATTTTTAGAAAATATTTTTTTCTCGACTCTAATCCAATCTCTTCAATCGAACTAAGCAAATTTGATTTTGAATCAGCTAAAGTTTTAGTTTTAATATCCTGAAGATAATACATGACCCTCTCATCCGAAAAAATCAAATGATGTGAATGTAAATCTTCAATTGTATGATCCCTGATTATTAATCGTTTAGTCTCTAATTTAATAAAATTACACATATTATCCTCTCATAATTTAACAATAAATTTTACCCAGTCATCAGCTACATAATATTTCTATTTAATTTATAGTCATTACTTAATTTCTGAAATATAACAGTGGCGATTAAAAGGCAATTTTCAGTTAGATTGTCTCATCAAGTTTGTAAACCATTGATTTGGAAATTAAATATACATTTCCTAAAATATCGATTTTGTCTCCATTCGCTCTTATTGCACAATCTTTATTGGATACATATACATTTATATTTTCTGATAATGGAGATAGCGCATCTTTAATCTGTGCAAAATTATTCTCAAGATCATAATGAGATAACACAGAAAAATTATCTAGTCCAATGCCATCATAAATGGAACTCGTATCAACTTCGTAACCAGTGGTTCTTGAACATAACCATTTTGCTGACATGTTAATAGCACCAGCGCTTGTCCCGAGAACAACAGCGTTAGATTTTTTAATTAAATCAGACAATTCATAATCAACCAAGAGTTTATTCTGTTCAGTAGTATTTCCTCCCAACAAAAAAATAACTGATGCCTTCTGAATTGATCTTTGTGCTTCTTCTTTTTGGACTCTGTAATTAATCAAATTGTAATCTTCAAACCTTATATTTGCCTGATCAAGCCAAGAACGTTCGGTAAGACCACACTCTTCATCTTCATGGAGAGCTGGATCAGCGCTAATCATAACAAGAGATTTTTTATCAATTATATCCTCGTGCAATTGTGCAACCAGCTTGTCAGGAAAAAAGTCATTAAACCAACCTAAATAGTAGTGAGTTTTCATAAGTACCTCCTCTGTAATTTTGAGAATGGAAATGAGTATAATGTATATTCGCTTATCTTTTTAAATCTTAATTTTTCTGCAAATTTAATGGATGCAATGTTTTCCCCCATACACTCCAATTGAACATGATTGTCTGATTTAAAACACTCTTCAATAAAGGCTTCTGTTGAAATTTGTGATAATCCTTGCCTTCTGTATTCTTCTAATGTTTCAATACCGATAGTCATTACATTATCTATAAAGAAATTTCCTATACTATAATTTGTAAGATACTGATATATGAATTGAAAATTTTCATCAGCTAATACTTCTTTGTAATGACTTACTAGCTCATTCATATTCTTATTGGACATTATCTATACGCCTTATCCATATATTAATGGTTACTATACTGTAAACGATTCAGATGCTGCTAAACAAAGGTATGAATTCCGCTAACGTTCCCACGGTTCACGATCGTTCCTCTCTTTTAACGCCTCAGCGGAAAAAGTGGCGCGACGTGTGTCTCGCAGACGTCGTGACATCAAGGGGAATGATGGGAATCAGTGTGTTCGTATCACATTTGCTTTTATTCTTTAATCTTTACAACACTAAAGATTGTATTGTTCCAGTTTCTATAAAACCTAATTTTTCACTAAGTTTTTTCGATGCCGGATTGTCTTCACTTCTCCAAATGTAATTTCTGTCTTCTTTTTCTATTAAATATTTACATACACTTTCTGCATATCCACAATTTCTATATTCCGGATGAGTTAACACACCAATATCAGACAAAGTTTCACCAAAATGCCATAGTGAAGCTACTGAGACAACTTTTCCGTCTTTTACAAATCCATATACTACTGGGTCATAAAGATTAACGGCCCCCTCATTTTTTTCTTTATCGGTGAGGCTATCTATAAGTTGATTAAATATTTCCTTATCAGCTACAGTAAGTCTTCTACAAAACTCAGAATTCTCTATAAAGTTATATTTTTGTTTCTTTAAAAAACTAACAATTGTTGTATCTGATTTTGCTGCATTATTAACATTCAAATTCTCCATAAATTGTAAGCGCTCGGGTAAAATAGTCCATTTGATTTCTCCGAACTCATATATCGAAGGGGTACATTCTTTTCTATAAAACACTTTAGAGTTTACTAAGTATTCTTCTTTAGTAGTAAATTTATAATATTCCATAAGTTGTTTTTCAAACATTAACTTCTCCTCCATTAAATTCATGTGATGTTTCAAAATCTTTCTTTTTCTTTTGTGATATGTTTGCTAACGTTCCCACTATTACCGCTGTTCCTTACTTTTAACGCCTTAGCGGGAAAAGTGGCGCGGTGCTTGTTTCGCAAGGCTTGTGACATCGGAAGGAATGTAGGAAATTGGCGTGTTGGACGAAGATGATATCTATTTTATCTGATATGATGCTTCTGATTTCCTTATTATAATATTGTTAATATCAAATCCATTCAATAATAAAATAATCTTTAAGTCTTCCGATGTTATTTTAGAGCTAGGTCCAATTATAATTTCTTTAATGATTCCTTCTTTTACATGGTTATTAAATGTTAAATCAAAACTTGCAATCACCTTATCATCATGAATTTTGTAATTCATTTTGTTTAATTTAAATCTATTTGAGCTAAATGTTTTGGTAACAGTTTCTTTTAAAATTTCTACATCTATCCATTCGTTCAATATTGGTGCATAAACGATTCTTACTTCCTTTTCTTCTTTAAATGCTGGATTTTTAATCAAACAGCTTCCTTTTAATAAGTATCGCGCAAAATATTCGCAGAACACCTCAAATTCTTCAAATAGGAATTCCTCAAAACTATCATAAATTCCAATATACATTTCTTTATATAATGGCTTCGTTTCAACAAATGCACATTCAGCTGCAAACTTTATTTCATCAATTTGGTCTTTCTTCTCATACTTTACAAAATCAACGAATAATTCACTTTTCCTTTTCTCAATATCAAAGATAGTCTTTTTATCAAACCCAATGGATACACCTAAACCATTTTTTGCATATGCTCTCCATTGGCTTAATAGATCACCCTCAGTTGAAAAACATGATACAAAACTTGACTGTCGAATATAATAATTTAACTCTTCAAATATCATTTCAAGTGGGTTATCTAAAGGATATCCAGTTTGATATTTATATCTCAAATCAAACTTTAATCCTTTTTCATTGAAAAAATCATTAAGTGCCTCCTCAATATTTTTAAGAACCCATGTCCTCTCATAATAATCATTTGACTTGGATACGTCCGAAAGTCGTATAGTTTTATTCGTTATTATTGAATTAAAAGTATCAAGACTACAATAATGATATATATTATGTCCCATCTTATTCTCCCTTGATATTATTTTTGCATAACGAGAGGCGAATTCACGACGTTGCCTGTCTGACTCCGCAGAGGCAGACTTGGCGCTGGGCTTGCGTACCGCAAGCACTGTGACAACTGGGCAATTTCGTGAATTCGAAGTTATACAAAGTTTACTACGGTTTCCAATAGTTAGTGTAACTCAATAATCTTTTTAGTATATTGTTTTATTCTTGAGATCATATTTTCTTCTATTGGCACTTATTTCCTTTAGCCAATCGTCTACATTTGATTTTACAAAATAGTATTTTTTATTAATTGTATAATACGGAAACATTAACCCAGAAAAAGTTCCGTTTTTCTCTAAGACTGTCTTTTCTGCTTCCATAATGTCTATGACTTCTCCTTGGCTGATTGAAAGATAACTAGCCACTTCTTCAATGGTCATTACATTTCCAAAGATAACTTCCTCTACTTTTTGATTAAATGTAATTTTAACTAATAGAATAGAAATTACAACAAAACTGATGGCAATGATGCTTAGCGTTATCTGTATTATTATGCCATTAAGCTTATTTTGCTCCATGGAATCCTCCTCTGATACAACAAATGTTGTCTCTCTGGTTTAAATGAATTATTGTCGTATCTAAATTATAGTATCTTAGTAGGAAAGTCGGGTAAGTCAGAGGGCTTGCGCCCTCTTTCTCCCCTAAGAACCGTACGTGACACTTTCACGTCATACGGCTCAAGTTATTTATAACTGACCATTTTCAGTGATCAGCAAGCCTTCCGTTTCTGGTAATATGCCTC
>NZ_JBVBZF010000183.1:0-6909 GCF_057447755.1 Fusibacter sp.
ATTTGTCCGGCATCATCTACCAAACCACCCGCAATATTTGTTCCACCCAAATCTATCCCGATAAACATATGAGCCTCCGATTTAATAATAGTCAACCATAATTATACATCAATTTGCTCGATATTCCAAATATCTTTCGCATACTGTAAGATGGTTCTATCACTACTAAACTTGCCAGCATTTGCAAGGTTTGCGAGACATTTTTTAGCCCACTCTTTTTTGTTTCTATAAGCCCTATCCACGTCCTTTTGAGCCGCTACATATGCATCAAAATCATGTAAAATGAAATAATTATCCGGTTGATGCCAAGACGCTCCAAGAAGTAAACTGTTATGAAGTTCCTTGAACATACCAGTACCATCGTCATCAAAAGTACCATCGATTAAGGTATCGACAATTTGTTTAAGTCTTGGATGGCTCATATAGATTTCGACTGGATCATAGCTGTTTTTTAAGGCTTCAATTTCTTCAGACTTCGCACCGAATATGAAATTGTTTTCAAGACCTGCCTCTTCCACAATTTCAACATTTGCCCCATCTAAAGTGCCTATGGTCGGTGTTGCATTGAGCATAAATTTCATATTACCAGTGCCTGACGCCTCTTTGCCAGCAGTTGAAATTTGCTCCGATAAATCAGCAGCAGGGAAAAGTCTCTCGCCATATGATACCCTATAATTTGTGACAAAAACAACTTTTATTCTTCCGTTTACATCTTGGTCATTATTTACAAGCTTTGCAATTTCATTGATGAATTTAATAATACCCTTTGCACGTAAATAACCTGGCGCTGCTTTAGCACCGAAGATAAATGTTCTAGGCACCATATCAATCTGTGGGTTTTCTTTAATATCAAAATACATATTGAGAATTTGAAAGGCATTGAGAAGCTGTCTTTTGTATTCATGAAGACGTTTAATTTGGATATCAAAGATTGAATCTGGATTCAGGTCTATACCTTCTACCGCTTTAATGTAGTCTACCAATTGTATTTTCTTCGTTTTCTTGATTGCCATCAGTCTGTCTAAAATTGCATCATCTTCACGATACTGGTTTAGGGTTTTTAAGGTTTCTAAGTCCTTAAGCCAGTTTGGATCATCCAGCATCTCATCCAAGAAGGCAGTCAACTCAGGGTTACAGAGTGCAAGCCATCTTCTCTGTGTAATCCCATTTGTCTTGTTTTGGAACTTATTAGGGAATAGCGCATACCATTCCTTTAACTCCTGATGCTTTAAAATTTCTGTATGGAGCTCTGCCACACCATTGATTGCCTTTGAACCATAAATGGCAAGATAGGCCATATGGATCATATGATCAGAGATAATTCTCATTTTCTTAACGGTATCTTTGTCATAGTTTAGGGCATGCAACTCTGCTACAAACATTTTATCGATCTTAACGATAAGCTCATGAATTCTCGGTAAAAGCTCCTTATAGAATCCTTCCCACCATTTTTCAAGTGCTTCCATTAAAATCGTATGGTTTGTGTATGCAAAGGTTTCTGTCGCTATATGCCATGCCTTTTTGAAAGTTAAATGTTCTTCATCGATTAAAATTCTCATAAGTTCTGGAATTGCAACAACGGGATGTGTATCATTTAACTGAATTGCTACAAACTCTGGAAACTTATCAAAATGATTTCCATGAGTTTGCTTAAATTTCTTAACTAAATCTTGAATAGATGCCGATACAAAGAAGTACTGTTGTTTTAACCTTAAGATCTTACCTTGGTTTTCAGAATCATTTGGATAGAGTACTCTCGAGATGTCTTCTGCTCTATTTTTAGCCTTCACCGCCAAATCGTAATCTTGATCATTAAATTTTTCAAAATCAAAAGGAATTACCGCTTCTGATTTCCATAATCTCAATGTGTTGATGTTATTTACATCATACCCGATTATAGGGGTGTCATAAGGTACTGCTCTCACATCACCATCCTCAAAGTGTACAATTACAGATTCATCAAATCTACGAATTGACCAAGGGTCTCCATATTTTAGCCATTCATCTGCTTCTTCTTTTTGAAAACCATTTTCTATGAGTTGTTTAAAAATACCATAGTCATATCTAATGCCATAGCCATGTAAAGGCACTCTTGTTGATGCAGCTGAATCTAAGAAACAGGCTGCCAAACGACCTAGTCCACCATTTCCAAGACCTGCATCTTCCTCAATTTCTTCAATATCGTTTAAGTTTAGACCAAGCTCATCTAATAAGCTTGCAACTTCTTTTGTCTTACCTAAATTCAATAAGTTGTTGCCGAGTGCACGGCCCATGAGGAACTCTGCCGAAAGATAAAAAGCTTGTTTCCCTTTTGCATAAGTTTTACTAGAAGTTTCCCATTGATCTGTTAATGAGACCATCAAAGTCTTGGATAATGCTTGATAAATTTCTTGTTTAGATGCATTCTCCACTGATTTTCCATATTCAGATTTCAAAATAAATTTAATGTCATTTAAATATTGATTCATAACACTCATCCTCTCTTCTTAAAACACAAATTTTCACTCACCTTAGATTTAGTTTTTACTAAGGTCTTAGAACAAAAAGCTTTTCTTGATCCTATATTTTTCATTATCTGTAACTACTTTTTTCGATTCATCAACACTAAGTGAAGCGATACTATATTGGTTGGCTTTAAATGCAAACGATTCTCCATCATCATCATATAAATCGTATGTTGCATTTGTGCCACCATAACCGATCACAAGAAGTTCTTCAGTGAACAACTTACTCACGCGGTTCATAGGTGCAACAAGTGGTAATATCTTGTTAGGTCTAATGAAAATTAGAAGTTCATAAAGTTCTGCCTTAATATAGTGATATCCGGCCTCAACTTCTTCAAATTGATCTCCATTAATATTCTCAAAAGCATTCGCTTTCCAAAGCAGCATTTTCTCAGGCAAATAAACCATACGCCCTCTACCGTTTTGCTCATATATTGGCGCAACCATCAAAGCGTCACCAACGAGCAATTGATCTTCAACTGATTTTGAAGCTGTATCATGGTATACAAAACTCAGTGGTTTGAACATCATGTCATAATTTATAGTGGCTTTCATAAATTCCGAATATAAATAAGGCACCAATGCATATCTTAACCTAATAACATTTCTAATCTGCTGTCTAATTTTTTTCTCAAATCGCCATGGCTCTTGCATTTTAGTCCCCATGGCACTATGGTTTCTGAGCAAAGGGGTAAAGAGACTAAACTGCATCCATCTCACCATGAGCTCTGGGCTTACATCATCCGCAAAACCACCTGTGTCAGCCCCAGAATACAAGAAGCCCACCATGTTAAGTGAAGGCATCATTTGAATGTTTAATTTCAAATGCTCCCACCAAGATTGATTATCTCCTGTCCAGATTCCCGAATGCTTGGCCATGCCAATGTGGGATGCTCTTGTGATCATCAATACCCTTTGGTTTTCATTATAGGCCTTGAAACCTTCATCTGCAGCCCTGGTCATATTGTAGCCAAACAGATTGTGAACATCATAATGGTTTACGCGTTTGCCAGAAACCATATGATACATGCTCTTGTAATCATCAATCGAATTGGATAAGCCTTGAACCTTTTCCATCATTTCAAAGAAAGTATAGATGTCCAAATTCTTATTTTCATGTGCTTTAAGCCATTCAAACGTCTCTTTGAGTCTTTTTTCTGAATAGAAGATTGCGGGTTCATTCATATCATTCCAGAAACCTTTAATCCCTTGATCCAATAAAAATTGATACTTGCTACCAAACCACTTCCTCGCATTCTCATTTAAGAAGTCCGGAAAATGAACTTTCCCAGGCCAAACTGCTGCTACAAATGGCTTGCCCTCTGCATCTGTACAGAAATAATCATGCTCTATGCCTTCTTCATATATGTCATAGTCCTTCTCAATTTTGACCCCAGCATCAATAATAGGGATCAACTTTATATCATCTTCAAGCATATTTTGCGTAAAGGTTTTAAATGAAGGAAAACGTTCATCACTTACTGAAAAGTCTTTAAACCTTTCCATATAATCAATATCTAAGTAGATCGCATCACATGGAATATCGTATTCATTAAATCCATTTGCGATTTCGCTGACAATTTCGGCAGTTTCATAGCTCCATCTGCTTTGCTGATAACCAAAGCCCCACTTAGGTGGCACATAATTCATACCGATGCTCTTCCTAAATTGTCTAACAATCTCATTTAAGTCACCTTGAAAAATATAGATATCAAAATCACAACCATCCACTAAAACATTCATCTCATCTATGTTTGAAAATCCGATATCATATGATATTTTACCTGCAAAGTCGATATAGACCCCATAGTTTCTTTCACCATGAACAATAAAGAAATTATGCGCGGCATAAAGAGATTTCTTTCCCGGCAAATGCTTTGGTTCATCAGAGCAAAACGACTCATATTGATAGCCTCTTTTGTTTATGCCTCTTAAATTTTCACCTAAGCCATATACGATATCATTGGTACCGAGCTTAATATTTAAAACCACTTCTGTCTTCAAATCACTTATTTCAAAGAAAGGACTGTAATCAAAAGTCGTTTCTTGATAGTTCGATGCTAAAATGGTATCTGTAGGAAACATATGTCCTATGCTTATTTTCATAACTTGGCTTTCATTTTTATAGGTTGTCATTTTTATTTACCTCCACTTCTGTTGCAGCTTGATTCCCTTATCATCAACTGCGTTGGAAATTCTACATGCTTGTGACTCTCTACCGCCTCCAAAAGACTCACCATAATCTCTGCAGTGGAAATCGCAATTTCCCTAACCGGCTGTCTAACGGTGGTCAAGGATGGATTAAAATAAGCCGCATAATCGATATCATCAAAACCGATTACAGAAATATCTTTTGGTATAATTAAGCCTCTATCTAAGATCGCTTTACTTGCACCGATCGCCATAATATCCGATATTGCAAATACAGCAGTTATATCAGGCGCTTTATCAAGAAGCCTATTCATGGCTTCATATGCAGTTTCAAAAGTATATGCCCCCATATCAAAATAGAGTTCATTTTTTTCAATTTCAAAATTTTCAAGTGCTTTCATATAACCTCTAGTTCTTGCGGCACCGATGGACAAGTCCCCAGCACCAGTGGTTATAATTCCGATCTTACGATGTCCTTCTTTACAAAGATAGGAAACCGCATCATAAGCAGCACGCTCGTTATCAATTGCCACACTAGAGTATAAATTTTTATTGATAGACGCGTCTATATTGGTAGATGCCACCACAAGTGGAACTCCAAGTCTAATTAGGTCTGTTTCTGTAACATCATTGAAATCACCACCTAAGCAAATAAGACCACAGAGTTTCTTTTCCATGATGAACTCATAGGCAATATCAATATCTCTCATTAGCTCATTACTTTTCAAGATATCCAATTGACTTGCAGAATTGTCACCATTATAATGGCTTAGCAAGCCATATCCCTGTGCAGAAAGTATATTTTCAATTGAACCCAGCATCTGTGCAAAAAAAGGATTGTACAAACCCTTAATTAAAATGCCCACATCATCAGATTCAGTTCTTTTCAAATTTCTTGCACTATTGTTTGGTATATAATTATACTCTTCGATGATCCTAAGGACATTTTCCCTAGTCTCAGCTTTAACATCCGGATGCTGGTTGATTACCCTTGATACCGTACTCACACCAACGCCGGCTAATCTTGCAACATCTTTAATATTTATATTCTTCATAATTTAAAGGCTCCCATCACGACATTAAAGACTACAAATCAAACAAGCAAAATGTTTTGGTAACGTTTTCGGTAACGTTTCCATTAAATTATATCACAGATTTTATTTGAAGAAAACTAGCAATAATTGTCCCACTATCGGCCCTGCAAAATATGCTTTACACGCCTTATTTTGAAGCAACAACATTTGAGCCACCTTCGATGTCTCAATCCAATTATCGCTGAGGCAGTTTGAGATTAAACATTTCTCAACACAGCTTTTGGTTCAAATTTTGTTGTATACAATCATTTAACACCAAAACCTTGTTTTGTCGCATCTAACCGCTTTTCGCAAGTTAGTAATTCTTTCTCAAAGCTGGATGAGAACTAATGATATATAATAAAAAAAAAGAGCCCTTAGGCTTCTTTTATATGTTTTCAAGTAAATTAAACTGTTTATAATCTTGATCTTCAAAGTTTGAAAGCGTAAGGCCTACAAGTCTCACTGGCTTTTCAAGTTCTAGTCCATCAAATAAGCTATCCAGCGTTTCAATCAGTATTTTTAGATTGTTTGTGTAATACTCTAGACTATAGCTCTTTGTAAATTGCTCAAAATCTTCATATTTTATTTTAATGGTCATGGTCTTTGACATCAAAGAACGATCCTCCAGTGCCTTTTGAATCCTTATGAGATATTTATCTAGGATTTTTTTAATCACATCACGGTCAATTGTATCTTCTTCAAGTGTCGTCTCTTTTCCATAGGACTTTCGATCATGGTATTCCTCAACTTTTCTCATGTCAATACCGTGTATTCTATTAAAAATTTCTGTGGCATAACTTTCACCTAGAAAATCATTTAGGAAGGACTGGGGATAATTATATAAATCTTCTATTGTAAAAATACCAATATTATTGAGCTTTTGGCATGTTTTCTTGCCAAGTCCATGAATTCTTATGATAGGTAATGGCAAGAGTAATCCAGGGATATCCTTTTCCTCAATAACGAATATGCCATTGGGCTTGTTCCAATCAGAAGCTAATTTGGCTAAAAATTTATTGTAGGAAATTCCCACAGAAACAGTTAGTCCTGTCATTTCTGTCACAGCTTTTTTCAACGACATTGCAATTTCCATTGCAGGTTGTTCACATGCTGTGATATCTATGTAGGCTTCATCAATAGAAACAACCTCAACATGGTCAAAGTGTGCCCTCATATAG
>NZ_JBVBZF010000184.1:0-6880 GCF_057447755.1 Fusibacter sp.
CACCATATAATGCCAACTCTGGTTCATGATCTCTAACTTCAGGCTCTAATGCCATTAAATCTTCCTCCGAAATATAAGGCGGATTTGAAACAATAATATCAAAATCATTGAAGTTCACATTTTCAAAAAGATCACTTCGAACTAATTTCACACGATCCTCAACACCATTTATTTTCACATTTTCATGTGCAATTTTAAGTGCTTGTTCCGAAATATCAACACTTGTAACTTCGGCATAATTTAAAAAATGAGCCAATGCAATTGCAATTGCACCACTTCCTGTACCAATGTCTAAAATCTTAACGGGTTGCTCGGATACAAATTGTACAATATACTCCACTAGACTTTCAGTATCTTGTCTTGGGATTAAAACGCCCTTACCAACTTTAAAAGGCAATCCCATGAACTCATGGACACCTAAAATATACTGAATTGGTTCTCTCAAGGTACGTCTTCTAATCATCTCTTTAAGTTCTTGATGGGCTTCTTCTGTAATATCCTGTTGCTTATAGATAATCAAATCAAGGACAGAGCATTCCAGCACATGACAGAGCATCCATTTAGATTCAATTTCCCATTCCGATGTGATTGGCATAAGCATTTCTTTTAACCAAACTTGAATCTCTGCAAGTGTCATATAAGCCTCCGTTAAATATCCGAACCCATTTGCTCTAACACGCGATTAAAGGCTACAATAGCAACTTCTAGTTGCTTGTCATCCGGTTCTCTGGTGGTTAATTTTTGCATCCATAAGCCCGGCTTACTGATAAATGTAATCCATCTCGCTTGCGATTTCCCAGCAATTCTGAGAAGCTCATATGAGATGCCTGCCACAAGTGGCAGCAAGACGATTTTAGTTGCGATTCTAATGATCAGATTAGACCACCCAATAAAAGTAAACAAAATAATGCTAATCATTAGAACAAAGAAAATAAAGCTCGTTCCACATCTTGGATGTAAAGTCGTGTACTTGCGAGCGTTTTCAACAGTTACTTCCTCACCGTTTTCAAAACAGTGTATGGTTTTATGCTCAGCGCCATGATATTGAAATACACGGCGTATGTCCTTCATTTGTGAAATCAAGGCAATGTAGGCAACGAAGACAACAATCTTCATAACCCCTTCAATTGCACTTAAAACAAGCTGATTTGAAATTAGGCTTTTTAAAAGGCCAACTGAAAATGTTGGCACAATTCCAAAGAGAATCAGTGCAAATCCAAATGCCGTCAATATTGAAAAAGCCATCATAATGTCATCTGCACGTTTACCCAGCCTTGAATACAACCATTTTTCAAAGTTTGACTGTTCATACTGATCATCGGTCTCAGCGAAAAACTCAGCAGAATATGTCAACGCACGTATGCCGGTGATCATAGAGTCAATTAAACTGACCATGCCTCTCAACAGAGGTACTTTTGCTATTTTCCACTTCCCGATAGGACCTACTTTTTCTAATTTTACTTCAATTTCGCCATCTGGCTTTCTTACTGCTATAGCGATGTCTTCTTTACCACGCATCATGACGCCTTCGATTAAGGCTTGACCACCAATACTTGTATATTTAACGTTTTTTTGAGGCATATAGCTTCCTTTCAAAATGTTTATGCAAAAAGTTTCTTCTATATTATAGTATAATAATATGTCCATTCCATTAAACGACTGTTAACTATTTTATCATATTTAAAGGTAAAATTATAGTAGGTAATTTACCGACACCATTTAAAGGGTCACATCCTTCCAATCACAAGCTCGTCTAGTCATCTAAGGTCAAAACTTTTGTTTGCCGCATCTAACCGCTTTTGCAAATCGATTTTTTTGTTCAACACTAGATGAGCACTAATGATATATCATAAAATAAGACTTGTTCTTACGTGGGTAAAGTCTTTCGTCTTCCCATCAAAAAACAAGTCTATTACATATTTCAAATACAATTTTTAAACTTCATTAGGGCCTAAACATTTTTAACGCTTCAACCTTAACAATCTTTTTTTGAATTAATTGTTTTCCATTAAGCCTAAAGGCATTTTTAGGACAATAGTTGATACATCTCATGCAAGCAATACAAAGATCATGATCTATTGAGATTTTATCTTCTTTATATGAAATCGCATTCACTGGACAATTCTTCAGACACAAGCTACATCTAATACACTCATTATGATTTACTTCTAATTTTCGACTCATATCCGACCAGATCTTACGTTTTTTTGAAATCGATCGCATCATATCTGAAAAAAATGGAATCCTACGCCAATGTGTTTTACCCTGCTCCAGTTGACTTAAGAAAACGTCAAGTGTTTTTAAAGCGGTGTCAAATTTCTTTACACCCTGATCTACTTTTTGTGCACTTGTTTGCATACTTGTGGCCATTTTAAGTTCACATGCACCAATACAATTATAGCCTTTTTTTACCAAAAGTTTTTTCATCGGTCCCACGATACCACCTGAAAAAGCTTCCATGGTATCAATCATAAAAACGGCCTGTCCCTTAACTTCAGGCATACTTTCCACAAAGGTCCAAACGGTTGGAAATGTAGATTGAATTGCCACCGGAAAAATCAACCCGATCAATGACGATTCGTCTGGTTTGCCATTAAAGTTCGAGTGCATTTCTTCCAAAGTCACAGAATAGCCCTTACCTTCAAAAAATAATTTTGTTTCCTTGGCAATCACCAAGGTGTTCCCTGTTCCTGAAAAATAATAAAGTGATATGCATTTATACTTGTTCATAAAATCCCCCCCTAGAGTGATGATGTTATTATAAACAAATAGAGGGCCAGTGACATATTAAGAATTTCAAAAAACATGAGCCTCTTTGACATTTCAGTGGGTGATTTTGGAAAAATCTTTCCAAGGTCAAGCGCATAGACCAAGAAATATAAAACTGCAATCCCCTTTGCAAACGGAACAGCAAGGGGATAAGATATAAGCACCCCATATGAAGTCACATAAGTCATAAGGCCTAAGCTGATTAAAAATATGTTAAAGCCCCAAAAGCTTATCCTTTTTAGATTTCCAAAGTCTCTATTTTCAATGGGTCCCCCAGGCACTAAAATCGAAAGCAGTACAACATTTAAAAACAAAATTAAACTCACATAAACATTCATAACAGTATCCTCCTATACAATATCTTTATCTCTATTGTATGGATTTACCCCTCTGATTGATTGTATAAAATCATCAATTATTATAAAACACTATTTATGATCTTCATTTTTGAGATTTAAAATATATTTTAAAGTCAACTCATTTTGAACTTCACTCAGCTGCTTTGCAGTCTTACCTGTCAATTTCTTGCTGGTTCTAATTAAGTGTGATTGATCATAGTATTTTGATTTAAGATTTTCGCAATCACATACATGAGATGAAAATCTAATAATATCTGCATAAGCTTTAGGTGTAAGCCCAACTTTCTTTTTAAACTGTCGTTCCAAAGTGCTTACACTCATATAAAAATAGTTTGCCATTTCCCTTACTGAAAAATCATCTATGGTCCTTTGGATATAGTCCATCATCTCAATTTCAAGTTGATCATTTTCCAAGTATTGCTCAAACTTTTCTTGTAAGAAACGATAGATTCGATCAACTTTTTCCTCAATAGTGTTCAACTTTATTAAGGCATCATATAGTACCCAAAGTTCTTGATTTCCGGCCACAATTTTCTCTGTCAGCTCATCACAGTTTCTTTTCATAAGCAACATAAAAGCCACTGGCAATAAGGAAATCCCAATCTGATAAACCTCTTCTTCATACCTTACAGCCTTGGCAGACTGTATTTGTCCAACCACTGCAACATCAGGCAAGGGCTCATACTTACCCATTTGGTTTTTGATATAATAAGCATTTTCAAAATTGAATATGATATTGAGATGGCCTAATGGCATGATGACATCATCTCGTTTTTCTATAGGCAAATGATAATCTTGAGTAACCCATATATAATCAATCATTTTTTTTAGATTTTTAGGGGGAAGAAAGTGTTCAATTCTCAATATTAAAGTGTCCTGTCTTTAAATTCAAAATAGCAAGTCGCGCAAAGCGATTCATACTCCACTTGGTTTTCACCATCAATTGCAACTTGGTCACCTTCAAAGACAAACTTGCCATTGATTTTTCTACCATTAAGAATGGCTTTTCTACCACATCTACAAATGGTCTTGAGTTCCTCAAGGCTATGTGCCAATAATAGTAGTCGTTCAGACCCTTCGAATCCCCTCATGGAAAAATCCGTTCTTAAGCCATAACAGATCACTGGAATATTGCGTTTAACGGCAATCTCAAAAAAATGATCTATGTGGTGATGCTTAAAAAACTGTGCTTCATCCACCAAGATACAATCTACATTGCCATGCACATTGAGGTATGCATCCACTTGCCTGTTAACATCATCTTCTGCTTTAATGAGTAAATCCACCTTTTTAGTAATTCCCAGTCTTGAAACAACCTGGTCACCGCCCTTTGTATCTGTAAAAGGCTTTATAATGATGGCTTTCATACCTCGCTCTTCATAGTTGTGCATCACCTGCATCAAGGCAGTAGATTTTCCACAATTCATTGCACCATATCTAAAATATAATTTTGCCATTTTCATGCCCCTTTATCCTTAGTGTAATACTATTATATGACAAATGAATCTGATTTCCAATTATATGTCTTCCTAATTTGTTTTATAAATATTATTCGTTACGAAATGTGACCCTAATCTCAAAAAACAAAAAAGGCTGGGAACACTCCCAACCTCAATAATCTCAAACTTATTTAAGACCATATTTCTCTTTGAATTTATCTGCTCTACCGCCACGTTCTACTTGCTTAACTTGACCAGTAAAGAACGGATGACACTCAGAACAAATCTCAATTCTTATCTCTTCTTTTGTTGATTTAGTCGTGAAGTTGTTTCCACATGCACAGTGTACATTAACTTCATGATAATCTGGATGAATTCCTTGTTTCATTATTGTTCACCTCTTTCTCTTCTAAAATTTATATCAATACACGATAATCTAATTTCAAGCCTTATCATTATAACACAGTCATTTTAGACTTTCAATTGTTTTTTATTAAAAATCTCGATTTATGAGTTTTACAAATTCTTCATTATTTCGTGTATTAATCAAAGTGTCAATTAACTTTTCCGTACTTTCAGCACTATTGGATTTATCAAGATGTCTTCTTATACGCCAGATAGACTCAAGTTCATCCTGCTCAAAGAGGAACTCCTCACGACGCGTTCCAGACTTTCTGATATCCACAGAAGGAAATATTCTCTTTTCGGAGAGCTTGCGGTCTAAAATGAGTTCCATATTTCCTGTGCCCTTGAACTCCTCGAAAATAACATCATCCATTCTTGAGCCCGTCTCAACAAGCGCAGTGGCTAAAATCGTCAACGAACCGCCTTCCTCAACATTTCTTGCTGCACCAAAAAATCGCTTTGGCTTGTGAAGGGCATTCGGATCAAGTCCACCTGAAAGCGTTTTACCACTCGAGGGCATTACTAAGTTGTAAGCCCTTGCAAGACGTGTGATACTGTCTAGAAGAATTACCACATCTTTCTTCTGCTCTACAAGTGCTTTGGCACGGTTAAGTACCATTTCCGCTACCTTGATATGGTGAGATGGCAATTCATCAAATGTACTATAGACCACATCCGCATTAATCGATCGCTTCATATCTGTGACCTCTTCAGGTCTTTCATCAATGAGCAGAACAATTAACTCCACATCTGGATAATTCTTTGAGATGCTCTTTGCAATCTTTTGAAGCAGGATTGTCTTCCCTGATTTTGGAGGTGCAACAATAAGCCCTCTTTGTCCTTTTCCGATTGGTGATACAATATCTATGATTCTCATGGCAAGCTCTTTTGAATCCCCTTCAAGCTTGAATCTCGAAGTCGGATACATAGGTGTGAGCTCATCAAACTTGGGTCTTTTCCCGTTTGATTCCGGTTTTAGCCCATTGATTTGCTTAACATAAAGCAGTGCTCTAAAGCGTTCTCCCGGATTAGGCGTTCTAGTGACGCCCATAATCTTATCGCCTGTTCGCATGGAAAATTTCCGAATTTGAGAAGGTGATACGTAGACGTCAAGTTCACTTGAGAGGAAGTTCTCAAACCTTAAGAAGCCATAGCCTTGTTCAATAATTTCCAGGACACCTTCGACATCCTGTTTACCATCATTTCGTTTCTTGGAATCTCCTGACGCCCTCGCCTCATCATCTGAAAGATCAGCCTCTATACCATCGTTGTCTAAACCATCCTCAGAATCAACATATGAAGAAACCTGACCTAAACCTCGATGACCTTTGTCACCTGATTGCAAAGTCTCTGATTCGACTTCATCTTCTTGGTCATCACCGCCATCCTCTTCATCTTCATAAGGTTCATCAGAATAATCGTCTTCAACAAATTCAATGGTTTCATCGTTTTCGAATTCTGAAGACTCTTGATTTCCATTGATAATCAAGTCTATTAAATCATCTTTTTTACGCTTGCTCAGATCTGAAAAACCCATGGCTTTCGCAATTTCTCTCAAGTCCTGAACTTTTTTTGAACGCAATGTTCTAATATCCATTTTTCCTCCAATTTACAACGCCATATGTATTTTTTAACATTTAATGAACAATCAAAATAATTGATAAACAATAGTTTAAAAGTAGCCAATTTGTGATATATTAAAGAAGATGCTCGTCTTTTTCTTACGGAGAATTTTGGTTGATATTACCAAAGGAAAGCCATTCACGCTAAGAGTTGGTGTTCAGCAGATTCATAAGAAGTGTTACTCTTGACAATACTAACATACTTTTATATACAAATCAAATTAAGGTGGTTTAAATGACTAAAAAGTTACTCCTTGCAATCATTCTTATAAGTTTATTATGCCCA
>NZ_JBVBZF010000185.1:0-6877 GCF_057447755.1 Fusibacter sp.
TCCACAAATAAATAATTTTTTTTTCGTCAAGCCCATGCTGTGCATGGCTATATGGCTTGACTAAAAATAACCAGACGTGCAATTGCACGTCTTATTATTTTTTTGCTACACTAACATTTGACACAAATTTGCGCCATGATAACCTGCCCCCATAAGATTCAACAATTTAAATGCGAACGATTTCAAGGAGGTTTTATCATGGCTTTATTCGAAAAATATCATTTAGAAGCGGTAAGAGAAAAAGGGCGTTACTATGACATTTCTAAGAAGGTTACAAGCCCAGAGTCAGCAGTTGAAATGATTGAAACATTAGAACCACTTTTCTTAAACGCACCCGAAGAATGGTTTGTGGCTTTATTCCTTAACACTAAGAACGAGTATCTTAATCATGAGGTGATTTCTAAAGGTTCTTTAAACGCCTCAATCGTCCACCCAAGAGAAGTTTTTAAACGTGCCTTGTGTTATAATGCTGCATCAATTATGGTCTTTCACAACCACCCATCGGGCAATACGACACAATCAAGAGAAGATGAAAACATCACTAAAAGGCTTGTTGAAGGTGGAAATATTTTAGGAATTCATGTTTTAGACCATATCATTATAGCTTACGGCGATTCATATTTGAGTTTTAAAGAGGAAGGGCTTTTATAAGCCCCCTTTTTTTTAAATGCGTCAGCGTGTGCCATCGTTCCGATGACACACGCCCTTTAGAAGATAATAAAACCGTTTGTTTCTCAAACGGTTAATTGCTCGTTGCTTTTATATTCTGGTGCTGTTGTTATCTTTTTTCCGTGATCTCTCGACTTGCTCCATCCCCTACCCTCTCGATTTTATGTCTTTCAGCCATAAAATCGTTCGTTTGGGGTATGCCTTTATGAACTTTGAATTTTGTCTGCTTTTTTTGTCTGTATAACTTCTTTTTCCGTTTTACGGTCGTTCGTCTGAATTGCTCCTTGTTTTTTACGCACGGTTTTGATATCTTTTTTGTGAGGTGATTTATTTGAATTTAAGTTATGTAAGAGTAAGTACCGTTGACCAAAATGATGCGACACAAAGAAAAGAATTAGAAAATTTTCAGATTGAAAAATGGTTCGTTGAAAAGATAAGTGCTAAAAATGCTAAACGTCCAAAGCTACTTGAATTATTAGATTTTTGCCGTGAAGGTGACACAATTTATATTTATGATTTTTCAAGGCTTGCAAGAAATGTTAAGGACCTTTTAAACCTTGTTGATATTTTTGATGATAAGGGCGTAGTCCTAGTGAGTGTTAAAGAATCTTTAGATACATCGACACCAAGTGGCAGATTAATGCTTACAGTTTTAGGTGCAATTTATGAATTTGAACGTGCTATTTTACTCGAAAAGCAAAGGGAAGGAATTGCAATTGCAAAGGCAGAAGGAAGATATTCTGGGGGGCGTAAAGCTGTTGATTTTCCTTTAAATTGGGATGAAGTTTTTTCACTTTGGAAAGCTAGGGAGATTTCTTCAAAGGTTGCTATGGAAAGACTTGAATTAAAAAAAACTACTTTTTATAAGCTTGTTGCTAAAGCTAGAGAAGATGATTTAACAGATGATGTATGACTTTTTTATGCTCGATTTCCTGGTGCAAGTGCTGTTTTTGTATGACTATTTATTTTTTTTGCTTCTGGGATTTGAGTTTTTTATGTATGACGTTGGGCTTGTGCTGCAGAGCGTTCTGGTTTAAATTTTGTATGACGTGCTTATGGGATTGGGCGCTTAACCGAGACGATGCGTCGCATCGGCTGTCGAACTAACTTTCATATAGAACAAAAAATAATAAGCTTATAGGGTTTTATCAACCCCTATAAGCTTTTATTTTTAAGTCCTCTATGAAACCCGATTTCTCCATTGCTAAATCTCTGGCGCAAGGTCAAAAGATTATTTATAATCTACAAATCACAGCTTCGCTCTGTTTGTAGATGCGTCATTTTCTGCACGTTAGATCTTCGCAAGCTCAGAACAAACGCTTGAAAATGCAAGGTAAAGTGCTTTAAAACATAGTTTACACTCGCCTACTCGTTACAACTTACATTAAAGTAAGAATAGATTTTGAACTTTCGGGCATCAAGTAATTTTTTTAAATTTTTAGCTTTGCGAAAAATTGAAAATAATTTCTTGACCCCCTACAGCAAGCGATATCGCTTCACTTCATTACACCAAGCGAAGCTAAAGGCTCTTTAGCTCCACTTGGTTCATTTCATTATGCTATATCGTTCAAAATTATTCTAAGTGCTTTTTACTATCATGGGGTTTCGCCCCCATACGGCGAACACACTTCACAAAGCTAATGGTTTGAAACCCTTCTGTCAAGCTGTTTTCAAGGAATTTTATTTTATTAAATTTGTGCTTTTGTGTTGCATTTTCGTCTGTTTTGCGGTATAATTATCTTGTAAGGTAATTCAAATAAATGATTTTTAAGGAGCGTACACCATGAGAAATTTCAACCACATTATTAACGATTCGAGCTTGAACAAGTCACAAAAATTATCTGAACTTAAAAAGCTTTACAAACAACTTGCACTCTTAAATCATCCCGACCGTGGCGGTGATGTTGAAGTTATGAAAGCTATCAACAATGATTATGATAAGGCATTTGATACGGTTATGAAAATGAGAGATTCAAGTTCAAACGCTCAATCTGATTCTGATCCAAAATCTAATTATGAATACAAAACTTCTGAAACTGCTGAGGAATTTAGAGATATTATTGAAAAACTCATGGGTTTAGATGGTGTTATTATCGAAATTACTGGTAACTGGATTTGGATTGGTGGCGATACCAAGAAACATAAAGACATTTTAAAGAAAATGGATAATGTCTCATGGGCCCCAGTTAAAAAGCTTTGGTACTGGCGAATGGATGAATACGCATCTAAAAGCAGAAAATCAACCTCAATGGACAAAATCAGAGATACTTATGGTTCAGATGTTATCTACACAAGTAAACAACTAGAAGCTTAATAAGCTTCTAGTTTCTCGAAAGGTGGTTTCTATGGTTCTCTTATCATTTGATATAGTTGACCGTGTTTATACCGTTGAAAACGTGGATGATTCATGCGGTAAATTCATTGGTGAATCTTTTTCTTATAAAGGCGTTTTATACTCAATTCAGCAGCAGTTTAAATCTCTGGATCATTTAAGTTCAATTTACAATTTTGATCAAGTTAATAGAAAGGTGGTGTATGTAAATTTTGACGACATTCAATGAAGTGAACCTTCATTGAATGTGATAAAATATAACATATCGTGGAATTATATATTAAGGAGCATAAGTTTATGAACGTATACGAATACAAATTAGAAAATGGAAAAGTGGAAGAAATAATTTTTGAAAATGTTAGAATGCTCGGTTATATGGAAACAGGAATTGTTGATTATGATTATCGTTATGTATGTGAAGATTATCAACTAGACAACAACAAAATTTACACAAAAATTCACGTCGTTAAAGAAGAAACTAAACACATGTATTTTTCAAACAAACAAGATGTAGATAAATTATTTCTAATCGAACGACTTTAATTTGAAAGGGGCTTTTTATGGATTTTACTTTACAGATCTTTTTTCAATATGGACGATTTTTCCTTTATATCACAGCCATGTTGATGATGGTTTTTTACTTGATTTCTTTACCAATATTCAAATCATTTAATTTTAAAGTGATGCTGATCTTTTCCATTTTGATTTCTCTTGTTTTTACTGTTTCTTTACTTCAATTCTCAACCTCACTAGGAACGAACGTCTTAGCAAAAGATTTTAATTTTGTTGAGTTTCTATTGAACAGAGCTTTAAGCAAATCTATATACTAAATGAAGGTTACAAAATGAAGCGTCAGACTGACGCTTCATTTTGTATTTTGACAGTTCGCATTTTCTTAAAATGCTTTTTTCTCTATTTTGACCCTATTTTGTATGCAATTTGCATCAAAATGATGCAAATTGCATCTTTTTTGTTGATTATTTTTTTCAAAGTGGTATTATGTGTATGTAACTAATATTAATAAAAGTTCTAAGGGAAAAGTAACAAAGGGCTTATTGGAATGTTCGCCTGTAACTTTTTCACGAAATCGAAGGGAGCATGTGCGAGTGTTCCCTTTTTACTTTTTTGACCACTTTTGGACAATAAAAAAACACCACCGTGCGAGTGGTGATGTTTAGTCCTTTAATCACTTATGATAAATACGTTATGATTGTGATTAAAGATGCGACAAGCATTATCATATTAAATAATACGAATGCAAGTCTGCGGAATGTTCTTTGTAACTTTCCATCTTTCACGAAATCACCTCCTTTCACGTTCGTAAAGAGGTTTATGGAACACTTTTGACTCTATGTATCAATATGATTATTCACATTTCTCATAGGTGTCTATTTTATTATACTTATTCTTTGAGTATTTGCAAATTATAAATGTCTCTACCCTGTTTTATGATTTGGAATGTATGACACGTTCTTTCCTGATCCGGTTCTTCAGGAAAATTAAATGTATGACACGTTTATTTTTCTTTCAAGCCATTTTGGGTATGACACGTTTTTCTCGCAGCTCCGCTTGCCAGTTAGAAATTTGTATGTCACTTTGAATATCACAATGCGATTGGCCATAAAATTCATGTATGACATTTTATGGCCTACGTTTGTTCTTTGGTGTATGACGTTTTTTAGCTCGATCGCCTGGGGAAAAAGCGGTTTTTGTATGTCATTTTTATGTAGGTAAAATGATTTTAAGCTCACAAGGGGTTTTCTAGCCCCTCTGTGGGCTTTTTTTATTAGGTTCTATATTACCCTGTATTTTGTATTGCTGTTTTTCTGGCTCATTTCAAGACGTTTCTATTCGCTTTTTTCAAGACTACGCAAGTTACTGTAAGAATAGATTTTGAACTTTCGGACATCAAGTAATTTTTTGAAATTTTTAGCTTTGCAAAAAATTGAAAATAATTTCTTGACCCCCTACAGCAAGCGATACTGCTTCACTTCATTACACCAAGCGAAGCTAAAGGGTTTTAGCTTTACTCGGTTCATTCTATTATGCTATATCGTTCAAAATTATTCTAAATACTATACTTCCCCACCCACCGCCCTTTTGAGATGCTTTTATGGGGTTTCGCCCCCAAACGACGAACACACTTCACAAAGCTAATGGTTTGAAACCCTTCTGTCAAGCTGTTTTCAAGGAATTTTATTTTATTATATTTGTGCTTCTGTGTTGCTTTTACGTCTGCTTTGTGGTATAATTATTTTGTAAGGTAATTCAAGTTAATTTTGAAAGGAGCTAAATATATGAAAAAGAGCGAGTCGTTAAAACTATCACTTGATGAACTTGAAACAAATTATGACAAGAAACTTTTTGAAATGGTTGGATCTGAGGGTCACTTGCCAGAAAATCGTGGTGATGACTGGAATAATTTTAATAAGCAGTTTGGACTTCACTACAGAAAAAAAATATCTGATTTAAAAACGGAGATTCTTAAAGAGAAAAACAGAGAGGTTGAAGTCGGTGACGGCGTAACAATTTGCCTTTATTCTGATAAATACGCATCAACTATTATTAAGCGAACTAAAGCAACTATTACAGTCCAGCGTGACAAAGCTATTAAAGATCCAAATTTCAAACCTAATTTTATAGTCGGTGGGTTTGCTGCACATTGCACCAATCAAGATGAACAGTCATATACTTATGAAAGTGATCCCGATGGATTGATTGAAACATTTAGATGGAGTGAAAAGCATGGCAGATTTCAAGGTGGCGGTGATGGCAGTATCACCGTAATCAATGGCAGACACGAATTTCACGATTATAACTTTTAAAGAGGGGTTCGCCCCTCTGGGGCTTTGATTAATTATAAAGGAGTATAGACCATGAATAAATTTAAGAAGTTTTGTCCTAATGTATGGGTGGCAGAGTGTGAGGAAGAATATAAAAAAGGTGATATCATTGAACTGGTGACGAAATACGGTAATTATGTAGAATGTGAGGTTTTCAATTTGATCAGTAGCAAAGATGGCATATTCTACTATTCGATTGTAAGAGTCGAAATGTCCTATGCAGAGCGTAGAGCCGAAAGATATCATAATAGTGCTTCAAATCATCTCGGTAAAAGCAGTGATTATTATAAAAGAGCGCAAGAAGGACACGAATTTTTATCTCTGGGTGAGCCAATCAAAGTCGGACACCACAGCGAAAAGAGACACAGAGCTTTACTTGAAAGAAATCACAACAGAATGAACAAGTGCATGGAGCATCGCAACAAGGCGGAAACTGCTGAAAGAAAGGCGGAATATTGGGAATCAAGGGCAAATGATATCACGCTTGCAATGCCCGAAAGTCTTGAATATTTCAAGTACAAACTTGAAAAAGCGATTGAGCTTCAACAGGGATTGAAAAATGGATCTATTCCACGAACTCATTCGTACTCTTTACCTTATGCGTCTAAGGACGTTAAGGACTTGAAAAAGAAGGTTGAATTTGCAGAAGTCTTGTGGGGTGATAATTAATGGACGCTGATAGAACAAATGACAAAATTGATTTTGTAATACAAACTGATAGATCCTAACGAATTAAATATTTCCTTGCATTCAAATTAATTGTATTTTATTATAGGTTTTCGGTGATCCTTTAAAACCGATTCTATTTTAAATAAGGAGCTGCCACGCTATGAATAAAGAATGGTCTTATGATTTAAAGCAATTTCAGAGCAAAAAAACAAATCTTATATACTGGACTTTTGAATTTTATAATTTACAAAATCACCGTGTTATTACTGGTCGAATTGATAAAGATTGTTCTATGGATGATGCTTTTAATATTGCTTGTAAGCATTTTCTTAAAGTCACTGGATTTATGTTTTTTAAAATGGCA
>NZ_JBVBZF010000186.1:0-6861 GCF_057447755.1 Fusibacter sp.
TTATGGTGTAGGCTTCCATACGATTTCCGTGCCACGTATTAAAAAGGCTGAAGGAATGGAAATGGTGGAGTTCAATTCATTAATAGACGATGAGACCTTTAAAAAGATTGTAGCAATCCTAAGAATTGCGGTTCCTTTTACTGGCATTATCTTGTCTACAAGAGAAACGAAAGAAATCCGTAAAGAATTGCTCCATCACGGTGTTTCACAGCTTAGTGCCGGTTCATGTACTGGTGTAGGTGGTTATAAAGAGGAAGAAGCTGGTGTAACGGATGTTAAACAGTTTGCTATTTCTGACGAAAGATCACCAGTAGAAGTTTTAAAAGGCTTAATTCAGGATGGATTTATCCCAAGCTACTGTACATCATGTTATAGAATGGGTAGAACGGGTGATCGATTTATGAAACTCGCAAAATCTGGCGAGATTCAGCATGTATGCCAGCCAAATGCCTTAATGACACTCAAGGAGTTTGCATTAGATTTTGGTGATGAAGAATTAAAGGAAATGGCAGATGAATTTATTGCAAAAGAGGTTGAAAAAATCAAAAAGCCTGAGACTAAACAAATCGTTATTAATGGTCTAAAAGACTTGTCAGAAGGTAAAAGAGATATTTTCTTATAGATTGGGAGGCAGAAATGAACAAAACACCTAATGCAAATCGCTTTCATATAGGGATTTATGGCAATAGAAATGCAGGTAAATCATCTCTTTTTAATGCAATTATCGGACAAGATGTGGCTGTGGTTTCTGAAGTTGAAGGGACTACAACAGACCCTGTTTTTAAGGCAATGGAGCTCATTCCATTTGGACCGGTTGTTTTTATAGATACTGCTGGTCTTGATGACGAGGGAATTCTTGGTGATCTGAGAGTTGAAAAATCTAAAAAGATGCTTAGTAGAACGGATTTTGCAATTTATCTTGTGGATGGCACTGAGCCTGATTTCGATGAGTACAAACAAATGACTGGCACCTTTAAAAAATATCGTATTCCACATATGTGTGTTGTTAACAAGGCAGATTTAATATCAGAGGAACAGAAAAAGACAATTGTTGATGCTTTTGGAGAAGTAAGCTTTGTATCTACTAAGGTTTTATCAGATATTCATGATCTTAACCAGAAGTTGATGAGTCAGTTGACCAAATTAGAGGAAGAACCCGTTATAGTGGGAGACTTGTTACCCTATGGAAGTACAGTCGTTTTAGTTGTACCAATCGACTCTGAAGCACCAAAGGGCAGAATAATTTTGCCACAAGTACAACTCATAAGAGACTGTCTTGATCACGGCATTAAAAGCTATGTTGTAAGAGATACTGAACTTGAAGAAGCGCTAAAAGAATTGCCAAAAGTCGATTTAGTGGTTACCGATTCACAAGCTTTTGCTGAAGTCAGTAAAATTGTACCTGACCATATTAAACTCACAAGTTTTTCGATCTTGTTTGCAAGGCAAAAAGGGGAGATTAAGAGTCTAATTGAAGGTGTTAATGCTTTTAAAGCACTAAAGCCCGATGCCAAGATATTGATTTCAGAGAGCTGTACTCACAATCATTCACATGAGGATATTGGTCGAGTTAAAATACCAAAGCTCATAAGAAATAAGATATCAGATCAAGTTCAAATTACTTTTTCCATGGGGCATGATTTCCCTGAAAATCCAAATGAGTTTGATTTAATCATTCATTGTGGGGCTTGCATGATGAATCGAAAAAGTATGCAGACGAGAATTGATCTATGTGAAAATCAAAATGTATATATTACAAACTACGGTCTTGCATTGGCTTATTTTAATGGAATATTGGAAAGAAGTGTCGAGATTCTTAATTTAAATGAATAATTGCTTTAAGAGTGCCAAATTTATTTTGGCACTTTTTTTATGTCACAAATAATTGATCTAAAAGCTCTTATGCATAATGTTAGCCTCAAACATGATGGGCTAAATGATAAGGTATCGGAAGATTATGTAATTCTGCCAGAATCACAATAAAATAAATATGGAATTTACTTAAGGATACAAGTTATCAAGTTCAAATGTTTGTTTAAATTTCCAATGAGTGGTTAAAAATAGGATATAAAGTTTCAATCAAAATATAAGGAGCTATTATGGATCATATAGATCGTTTGAATCTCATTAAAATCATTGAAGTTGCAGGTGAAGGCATCTTAATTGCAAATGAACTAAAAAATGTTACATTTGTCAATCATAAAGCCTGTGAGCTTTTGGAAAAAAACAAAAAATTGATCATCGGTTCACATATAGATCAAGTTTTTGAAATTGTAAACCAACTCAATTTGCAATCCATACTTTTGCCAATGACGGAACTAATGGCAAATACCCAATCCATTAATTTGCCAAAGGACACCTTGTTGAAAATTGGTGAAGGTAATTATAAATACATATCAGCTAGCATTTCTGCTTCACATGATGAAAATAAAGGTATAACCGGTTATGTGATTATCTTTAGGGACATGGATAGGATGGTCAGAGCAGAACAGAAATTGTTAAAGTTTTCGAGCCTTGTAGAACAAAGTAATACTTCCATGATCATCACCGATATATCTTGGACCATTGAGTATTGTAATCCATATTTTATGAATAAGTATTTCGAAAAAGACGATTCCTTAATCGGACGTAATGCGTTAGATTTACTCATTTCCAGAAGGGAGTCAGATTTTGAAGAAATGGTAAACTTCTATATTGATTATCGGTCAAAATGGAACACGGAAATAATGATGAAATCTAGCAAGGGGGAAGTATATTGGGAAAGTCTTCAAATGCAAGCGGTTAGAGATGAACATGGGAATACCATAAATTATGTCATCATGCTCAGCGACATTACCACGAAAAAAGAAACTGAGAAGCACCTGGAATATGAAAAAGCCAAGTTAGAGGCAATATTTGAAAATACAACGGTAGGGCTTGCTATTATTGATGAAAACTTCAAAATGATTAAGTTGAATCAGGAAATTGTTAAAATATTTAATGTACCACTTAAGAACTTAGTAAATGAAAACTTTGTTCAGTTGTTTTTGTGTACCTATCATACGGATGAAGATAATCCGGTTTGTTTGCTTTGTGATGACTGCATGATAGAGCGTACACTTCGTCGTGTTTTAGAGAAAAAAATGATTGTTAGGGGCATGGAAATTATTTTTAAGGATTCCAGTCATCAAATCAATGAGAATCGGTATTTGAGATTAAATGCGTCTCCGGCCATTGTAGACAATAGATTACATATCATTATTGCCCTTCAGGATATAACGGATTATAAAAGGATGTCAAAAGATCTAGTGAAGAGTGAGCGAAATTTAAGGTTGCTCACGGACAGTATGCTAGATACCATCATCCAAATTGATATTCACAATTTAATCACCTATGCATCACCTTCTGTGAAATGGTTGACAGGTTATGAAATTGATGAGGTTATCCACCAAGATTTCAGAAATTTCATTTATAGAGATGATGTCTCTGAAACTTTATTTGAGAGTGGCTTGACTGCAGAGTTTGATAGTCATTCTAAGATCGAGTTTAGAATTAAGACCAAGGATGGCAGTTTAAAATGGCTTCAAACTGTGGGGAATGTGATTAATTTTAATGATCAAACTGCATATGTATTTGTTTTAAGAGATTCTACTGAACAAGTTAAGTATAGAGAGGAATTGAAAACTTCAAAATTGCTTGCTGATGAGGCAAATCGTGCCAAGAGCTTATTCTTGGCTAATATGAGTCATGAGATTAGAACGCCTATGAATGGAATCATTGGTATGACTGAATTGACTTTAATGAGTAACCTTGATAAGCATCAGCGTTCAAATCTCGAAATGGTTAAGGAAAGTGCCATTTCTTTACTTAAAATCATCAACAGTGTGCTTGATTTCTCTAAGATAGAAGCTGGTAAAATGGTCGTAGAAGAGCATATTTTCAATCTCAAAAGTTTCTTAAATCAACATACTAAACCCTTAATTCTTCAAGCAATTGAAAAAAATATTGAGTTTATATTAGAGATTGATGAAGGACTTCCTGATAATGTCATTGGTGATGAACACAAGTTGGGTCAAATTCTAAACAATTTAATTTCAAATGCAATCAAATTTACAGAGAGGGGCTTTGTCAAACTCAAAGTAGCCTTTAGGCAGGATGGCGAACAGCTTATTGAAGTAACTTTCCAAGTAATCGATAGTGGCATTGGCATTTCAAAATCAGATCAAGATAAGATTTTTGAGAGCTTTAATCAGGCGGATTCCAGTGCGACTAGAAAATACGGCGGTACTGGTCTAGGTTTGACTATTTCAAGGAGTATGGCTGAACTGATGAAGGGTAGTCTATATGTAACATCAGAGCCCAATATGGGATCAAACTTTATATTAACACTACCATATATGCTGACGGATGAGGTTGTTAATGATTCAAAAAATAGTGATCTTGTTATTCAAAACGTCAACAAGAAATTAAAGGTTTTGGTTGGTGAAGATGATAAAGTAAATCAAATTGTGGTTGAGAAACTCTTGAATTTGCAAGGTCATAGGGTGGAGATTGCTCAAGATGGTGCAGACTGCCTTGCTATGTTTAAGGAAGGTAATTATGATTTGGTCATTATGGACATTCAAATGCCCAATATGAACGGTATAGAAGCTGCAAAGCGAATTAGAGATATACAAATCCAGAAGAAGTCTTATACACCAATCATTGCATTGACTGCCTACGCTTTAAAAGAGGATCGAAAGCGTTTGATTGACGAAGGCTTCGACGATTACTTATCTAAACCTATTGATACAAAGCTATTCTTTGACATTATTATGAAGCATGGTAAACTAGATGTAGAAAATGAAACCTCTGCTCATGATATTTTAAACAGAATAAACACCAGGGATAAGGACACAAGCAGACTTGAATTCAGGGTACTCAAGAAAATGCTTGAAGAAGTTCTTTTAAACATTGAGAAAAGTGATTTTCTGGAAGCTGAGGCTCAGCTTGCAGTCATTAAAAAAAGAGTGAGTTACGATATGAACTATAAAAGGCTCATGTTAAAAATGGAACTTGCTCTGAGAAGAGAAGAAATAGAAATTTTTGAAAGTTACTATCTTAAATTAATTGAAGAGATGGAAAGGTGAATATTATGAGAATTTTAATAGCAGAAGATGATTATGTAAGCCGTACTTTTTTATACAAGTTTTTATCGAATTATGGTGAATGCGATGTCACTGTAGACGGGATCGAAGCGCTAGAAGTGTTCATAATGGCCCTGGATGAAGGTAACTACTATGATTTAATTTGTTTAGATATTATGATGCCAGAAGTTGATGGGGTAAATGTACTCAAGACCATCAGAGTGTTGGAAGAAGAACGCAAAATTCCAAAAGAAAATAGATGCAAGGTTATTATGACAACAGCGCTAAATGCCACAGAAAAAGTTAAAAGTGCCTTTGAAATTGGGGCAGAGGGTTATGCTGTGAAACCAATTGATATTGACAAATTTGTTGAGGTTCTTAGAAAATTAGAGCTTATTGATCAGTAGAATCGTGATATATACTAAAAAAAGTCAATTGTAAGGAGTATAATGAAAAAAGCCTATTATACATTAAATGATTATTTTAAGACCACTTTGGGAATGAAAGTCGTCAAACTCTCTATAGATGGTGGTTTTACATGTCCAAATCGTGATGGAAAGATCGATACAAGGGGATGTCTCTTTTGTTCAGAGCTTGGCTCTGGGGAGTATACAGGTGATACAGAACATTTTCAAATTCGCACAACCTCTCCCATAGCGACACAAATTGAGGCGCAGAAATCACTGCTGAGTCCTAAATGGCAATCACCCAAATATATGAGTTATTTTCAAAACTATTCTAACACTTATAAAGCTGTAGAAGTGCTTAGAGCCTTATATGATGAAGCAACTTTAGATCAAGATATTATTGGACTTGCTGTAGCCACTAGACCGGATTGTATATCAGATGAGGTTATTGAATTGTTTGAAACTTATAATGACAAGGGTGTCTTTTGGGTTGAACTTGGGCTGCAGACTATTCATGAAAAAAGTGCAGAAATCATTAGAAGGCATTACCCTCTCGCTTTATTTGAAGAAAAATATAAGGCCTTGAAGTCTAAAAATATCAAAGTAGTCATTCACCTTATCTTTGGACTACCAGGGGAAAGCCGAGACCAGATGCTTGAAACGGTTTCTTATGTATCTAAATTGCAGCCTTTTGGTGTTAAATTTCACATGTTAAATGTGTTGAAGGGTAGTGATCTTGAGCATTATTATCAGGAATCCCCTTTTGATTTACTATCACAGGAGGCATATATTAAGTTGATTTGTGATGCAATAGAAAGGCTAGATGAAAATATTGTAATTCATAGACTTACGGGTGATGGACCGAAAGACCTTTTAATTGCACCCAATTGGATTAAAAATAAACGTGCTGTATTAAACGGCATTGATAAGGAATTAAAAGCGAGGGGAACCTCGCAAGGCTCTAAATGTTAAAAAAAGCGCATTCAATACCCTGTGTTAGGGGTATGAATGCGCTTTGAATTTTTTGGAAATCCTTAATAGACCTTATTGCCAGTAAAGATTGGAACTGTAGCAAATAAATAGACTAAAACTAGGAGCAATATCACTGATAATATTAAGGTTACGATTAGTAATCGGTTAAAACGATCCTTATCCGATTTGATTTTAGTAGCATTTAGTATTAAACCGTATATTGCAATACCAATATTTATGAGACTTGATAAGAGAGACAAAACATAATAGGTTGAATTCCAAGCCTGGACTCTAAAATAGTCGAAAAATCGATCTAAACCATATACGGGTTTAGGCTGAGCATAAAGTAGAAAAACGAATGAAAAGAAAAATACAAA
>NZ_JBVBZF010000187.1:0-6834 GCF_057447755.1 Fusibacter sp.
AAGCGTCTCTCCTTTATTTTTTCAATTACTGGTTCTATGCTTTTGTTACCGTGTCGAGTACCAAGGTAATCATGTCGTTGAAGGTTTTTTCTCTCTCTTCTGCTGTGGTTTCTTCAGCTGTTATTAAAGAGTCACTTACAGTTAAGACACAAAGTGCCTGTGCCTTGTATTTTGCAGCGAGCGTGTAGAGCTCCGCAGCTTCCATTTCAACTGCTAAAATGTTATAATCCATAAATTTTTGATTACGGCTTGAATTATAATCATCATAGAAGCTGTCTTCAGATAAAATATTGCCCACATGTACGTTCAAGCCCACTTCTTTAGCAGTTTGATAAGTATTGTAGAGTAAGTCAAAATCTGAAATTGCAGAAAAATTACAAGTGCCAAATCGACGATTGTTCATGTTTGAAGTTGTCGAGGCACCTTGAGCAAGGATAACATCTCTAATTTTAACTTGTGGCTGCATTGCACCACAAGACCCCACGCGAACCAGTTTTTTGACATCGTAAAATCTTAAAAGCTCATTTACATAAATAGATAAAGAAGGCATTCCCATGCCTGTTCCTTGAACAGAAACTCTTACACCCTTATATGTACCAGTGAAACCGAGCATTCCTCTTACATTATTATAACAAACAGGATTTTCCAAAAATGTTTCAGCAATATACTTTGCTCTTAAAGGATCACCAGGTAATAAGACAACGTCAGCTATATCTCCAATCTTTGCACCAATATGTGTACTCATAACAAGACCTCCATATGTTTTTTTAACGGTTTAATTATATCATAAAAACCATATAAGTAATTATAGAGTTTTAACAAAGAATGTCAAAACTCTATAATATCACTATGCTTCATTTCTAGTATTCAAATTTTCAAATGCAGTTGCTAGCATGAGTTTAATTCGGTTAATCTGGTTGACTTCACTTGCCCCTGGATCATAATCAATGGGTACAATGTTTGATTTTGGATAGCTGTTTTTAAGGGCTTTGATCATACCCTTCCCAGTAATATGGTTTGGCAGACAAGCAAATGGCTGCATACAGACGATATTATCCACACCACTGTGAATGAGTTCAATCATTTCAGCCGTTAAAAACCAGCCTTCACCAGTTTGGTTACAAAGTGACAAATGTGGCTCAGCTAATTTGCCAAGCACTTTAATGTGCTTTGGACTTTCAAAACGCTTACTTTGATTGAGTGCTGTCACAAGGGGTTTTCTATAATACTCAATAAGTGCTATGAAAGCTTCGCTGGTCAGACGCTTTTTCATACTGCCTGATAGATACTTGTTTTTAATCACGCTATTATAAGAAGAATAGGTAAAGAAATCAATTAAGTCTGGCATGACAGCCTCTGCCCCTTCACTCTCAAGAAGGTCAACGATATTGTTGTTGGCCGTTGGGTGGAATTTGACGAGAATTTCTCCCACAAGCCCTACCCTTGGCTTCTTAATATCCAGTAACGGCAGTTCGTCGAAAGCTTTGACAACCCCTTTAATATTTGCAATAAATTCTCTACGAGACCCATTGAGCAATGAATTTTTACAGATTTCTACCCAGTGGTCATAGAGTTTATTTGCAGCGCCTTTTTCAGCTTCATAAGGTCTTGTCTTATAGAGAACTCTCATAAAGAGATCGCCATAAACGATGCTCTGAACCAATTTTTCAAGCAATGGCATGGTCAGTTTGAAGCCAGGATTCTCTTCAAGGCCACCGGCATTTAAACTGATGACAGGTATATGGTCAAGCTTTGAACTTTTAAGTGCATGTCTTATAAAGGCGATATAATTGGTTGCACGACAGCCACCACCTGTTTGAGAGATGATCAAGGCCGTTTTGTCTAAATCATATTTTCCTGAATTTAAAGCCTTCATAAGTTGCCCTACCACGATAATGGATGGATAACAGGCGTCGTTGTTGACATATTTTAGGCCTTCGTCAATCGCAGAAACATCCACAGATGGTAGAACCTCCATATTGTAGCCTTCTGGCTTTACTGCAGCCTGCACAAACTGGAAGTGAATTGGTGACATCTGCGGCACCAAAATAGTATGGGTATCTCGCATTTCTTCAGTAAAGATAACGCGTGATTCTTTGGCTTTTTCAATTACTGGGATAAAGGCCCTCTTATCTCGTTCACCTATGGCTGCAATTAAAGATCTCAATCGTATTCTAACTGCACCGAGGTTATTGATTTCATCAATTTTTAGGACCGTATAAACCTTGCTTTTAGCTTCTAGAATTTCCTTGATTTGATCTGTTGTAACTGCGTCTAGACCACATCCAAAAGAGTTAAGTTGAATGAGCTCAAGGTTAGGCTGTTTTGATACAAATGTTGCCGCAGCGTATAGACGTGTATGGTAAACCCATTGGTCTACAACCCTAAGCGGCCTGTCGATTTGATCTAAATGTGCTACTGAGTCTTCTGATAATACCACAAAGCCATAGGACTCAATTAAATCAGGGATACCATGATTGATCTCTGGGTCAATATGATAAGGTCTACCAGCAAGGACGATTCCCTTCAGGTGTTTATCCCTTATATACTCAAGAGTCTCTTCCCCTTTTTTCATCACATCGAGTTTGTATTGGTCGTGCTCAGCATAGGCCAGGTCCACCGCACTCAAAATTTCACTTTTTGAAATGCCCCAATCAGAAAGTTCTTCCACAAGTCTTTTTTTCATATGCTTCATAGAATCTAGTGGAAGGAAGGGATGATAAAAATTCACCTGTTTGTTTTTTATATGGTCAACATTTGCATTTATGGTCTCAGGATATGAAGTCACAACCGGACAATTATAATGATTACCGGCCTTTTCGTCCTCAACCCTATTGTATGGAATACAAGGATAAAAGATTTTATCCACTTTTTTAAGAATTAAATTTTCAATATGACCATGAACAATTTTGGCAGGATAACATACACTTTCAGATGGTATGGTCTCCATGCCCATTTCATAGATCATTTTAGAGGAACGGTTTGAAAGCTCAACCCTGAATCCCAACTTCGTAAAGAAAGTAAACCAGAATGGGTAATCCTCATAAATGTTTAAAACCCTTGGGATACCAATAGTTCCACGGATTGCTTCATCCTTGGAAAGTGGCTTGTAGTCAAAAACGCGATTGTATTTATACTTGTAGAGGTTTGGTAAAGTCTCTGTTTTCTTTTCTATACCAGCACCGCGTTCACAGCGATTGCCGACGATGAACTGTCTCTCATCAGAAAAAGTGTTTACAGTAAGATGACAGTTGTTACCACATAATTCGCATCGACGTGTGCTAGTGCTTGTACTGAAGGTTTCAAGAAGATCGCTTGTGAGCATTTCTGATTTAACCTCAGCTTCAGCGCGTTCGAGTGAAATAATTGCACAGCCAAAAGCCCCCATAATACCTGCAATATCAGGTCTTACGACTTGTCGTCCTGAAATCTGCTCAAGAACTCTTAAAACGGCATTGTTGTAGAAAGTTCCCCCTTGAACGACTATCTTTTCGCCCAAATCCTCAGGCGATCTCATACGGATAACCTTAAAGAGGGCATTTTTAATAACAGAGGTACAAATTCCAGCAGAAAGATCGCCAACTGTAGCCCCTTCCTTCTGAGCTTGTTTAACTCTGGAATTCATAAACACCGTACATCTGGTCCCTAAATCCACTGGTTTCTTAGAGAAAAGACCAATATTAGCAAAGTCTGAAACGGACATATTTACAGAGCCTGCAAAGGTCTCAATAAATGAACCGCAGCCAGATGAACACGCTTCGTTTAACATAATTGAATCAATAATACCATCATGAACACGGAGGCATTTCATGTCTTGTCCACCGATGTCTAAAATTGTGTCCACACCTGGTAAAAAATAATCTGCAGCCTTATAATGAGCAATGGTCTCTATTTCACCATGGTCAAGTTTTAAAGCGGCTTTTATGAGATTTTCACCATAGCCAGTTACTGTGCTATGGGCAATATAGGTATCTTCAGGCATTAGTGAATACAAGGTTTTTAAGGCTTCTATTGTCGTCCCAAGAGGATTGCCTTCATTTGAGCCATAATGTGAGAATAAGAGCTGTTTTTGGCCATCAACGACTGCAACTTTAGTTGTCGTTGAACCTGCGTCAATCCCTAGATAAAGAGGGCCTTTCGCTTCACTGAGCTGCTTACGGGCAACATGATGTCTAGAATGACGCTCGATGAAGGTATCGTAAGCTTCCTGAGATTCAAACAAGGGTGCAATGCCGTCTTTGGAATCAGGAGATTCGCAATAAATAGAAGGCATACGGTCATAAATGCAATGAACTTCCTGTGAGACTTCCTGATCTGATGAAATCGCAGCACCAAGTGCCACAAAGTATTGTGTATTGTCAAGTTTGACAATATGATCGTCATCTAGATTAAGTGTAATTTCAAATCTTTTTTTAAGTTCAGGCAAGAAAGACAAGGGACCACCAAGAAAAGCAACGTTTCCTCGAATTGGCTTGCCACATGCCAGACCACTAATGGTTTGATTAACAACTGCTTGAAGCACAGAGGCTGCAATATCTTCCTTTGAAGCACCCTCGTTTAAGAGCGGCTGTATATCTGTTTTTGCAAAGACACCACAACGTGATGCTATAGGGTAGATTTCCTTGTGTTGACTTGCAAGATTGTTTAAACCACTTGCGTCTGTTTTGAGTAATGAGGACATCTGATCGATGAAAGATCCTGTACCCCCGGCACATGTACCGTTCATTCTCTGCTCTACCGAATGACCAAAATACATGATTTTGGCATCTTCTCCACCAAGCTCTATTGCGACATCAGTCTGTGGCGCATATTTCTTGATTGCTTTGGAACATGCAACAACTTCTTGAATAAAAGAAACGCCTAAGCTTTCAGCTAAACTCAAACCTGCTGATCCTGTGACCATGACTTTGACTTTTGCATCGGCAAAAACGCTTTTTGCATCTTCAAATAAGTTAAACACTGTACTTTTTATATCTGAAAAATGTCGACGGTAATCTTTGAAAATGATATTTTCATTTTCATCAAGAATTATCATTTTGACCGTTGTCGACCCCACGTCCAAACCAACGTTTAGCTTGTTCATAATAATGACACCTCAATATAAACAAAATAGTAAAAATTGATTACTGACATAAATAATGGCATATAATAACAACATAAAATAATGACATAAAATAACAAATCTAATATATATTATAGACTTTTTTTATGAGAATGCTATTAAAAAGAAGTTAAATAATAAAAAATTAATAAATTTGGAAATTATGTAGAAAAAAAGGTTCAAACTTTAGATAAATACATAGAAATACAAAAAAAATGATTATAATGAGCTTTCTTTTTACTGGTAAAGCGTATTAAAACAGGGTAAAACGCCATCAAAAAGCATAAAATTATGCAAATAATGGCGTTTTTGTCCTTTTATGAAAGATAAAATTCAAAAGAGGCATGAAAATTGCTTGCCTCTAATTGAGGTCTGCATAGATGGATTCTTCAATATCTTCATATTTTAGTGCTATTTTAAAGAAAGCATCCTTATTTTTAATGAAAAGCTGAATCAAATAAGGTGAAAATGAAATACCGCTCTGATCTTCTAAATATTTAATAACCTCTTCAATTGGCCAAGGGTCTTTGTATACTCTACGATGCAATAAAGCGTCATAGACATCGCAAATGCTGGTAATTTGTGCATAAATATGAATTTCGTTACCCTTTAAACCATAAGGATAACCACTACCATCCCACTTTTCATGGTGTTCTTTTGCAATGACAGCAGCCATGTGCATTAATTGTCGCTCTGTATTTTTAAGGAGGTTGTAACCGACAATCGTGTGAAGTTTTATGATTTCAAATTCTTCAACAGTGAGTTTACCAGGCTTGTTGAGTATTGAATCTGGAATACTGATTTTTCCAATATCATGAAGCGGCGAAACCATTTCAATTTCTACTTGAGACTCCACAGATAGGCCGGCAAGTTCGGCCAGCAAACGCGACATTTTGGCAACGCGTATGACGTGGTTAGCAGTTTCCTTCGATCTCGTTTCAATGACTTCTCCAAGAGTTGATATAAATATACGTTGAGTCTCAATAAATTCCTCATTTAATGCATTTAAATCATGTAGATAATCATTAATTTGATTCTTCTCCTTTAATAGGAACATGAGTAAAAGAATAATGATTACAAGAACTGCGGTCACCACAGCCATTACAATTATAAGGTCCCTATTCTTCTCAAAATATGAAATAGGCTTGTTGAGTACAGTTGAATTTGCAGGTATAAAGCTAATATTGTATTTTTGCAGTATTTGGTAATTAAAAACATAGAAGATATTTTCACCAGTTTCATAGTTGATTTTGGATATTTTCTGATGATCAAAATATCTTATAGCGAGCTCTGCTGCCTTACTACCAATGTGTTCGGAAGATAGGACGTAGCCCCCCACGGTATCAGAATCTAAGAAAAATTCCCAAAAAACATATATTGGTAAAGCGGATACAGCTGTTAACTCATCCAGTGCATAATTATAGGTATATGACTCACCATTTGGTCCCTTAAAATAAAGGACATAAAAAAGTAAATCTGTAGGTTTGGCATTTGAAACTAATACTTTTAGTTCTTCAACAGACTTATCCTTAATGACATGAAGGTTATATGCATTAAAAGCACTAAAATCGGCCATGATTTCATCATATATCTTTAAGGTAGTTTCTGTTTGATCCCCAATCACATAGATATCAGTTGGTTTAACTTTGGATTGATTAATGGCAAGTTCCAGTCCCCTTTTATAATCAGGCAATTCTGCAATTAGGTAAAATGGATTTTTATCATAAAATTCA
>NZ_JBVBZF010000188.1:0-6780 GCF_057447755.1 Fusibacter sp.
AACAGAACCAACAGAAACAGAACCAACAGAAACGGATTTGGAACCGCTACACTTAAGAGCCATTACACCTGAAGGTGCAACAACAATTGCGATGTTAAAGATGATTTATGAGCAGCCATCCTTAAAGGACAATGTAACTGTGGAATATGAATCACTGACAGCTACTGACTTATTGGCTACTGAAATTATGGGTGAAAAGACGGATTTCGCAATTGTACCGACAAACCTTGCCATTAAGCTCTACAACAAAGGCGTGCCTTACAAGTTTGCAAGTATCAACACTCACGGAAACCTTTATATGATCACATCACTCGATATCAAAAATTGGGATGATTTGAGAGGCAAAGACGTATATATGATTGGTCAAGGCTTAATCCCAGATTTGATCTTTAGATATTTAGCAGAATCGAATGGCCTTGATCCTGATAAAGATATGAATATGGTCTACCTTGCGGGCACAACTGAAGTGGCACCGACCTTCTTAGCTGGAAAATCAGCGGTTACGATTATGCCTGAGCCATTACTCTCAGTGGTGAGTACCAAAGATGTTCCTTACACTGTACTCTTTGATTTTCAAAAGGAGTTTGAAAAGGTAAGTGGCATTGAAGGTGGTTTCCCTCAAGCTGGATTGATGGTTAAAAACACAGTGGCTGAGGCCTATCCAGAAGTGGTAGATGCTTTTATTTCTAAGCTTGAAGAGTCTTGTATTTGGGTAAATGAATATCCAATGGAAGCGGGAGCTTACGCTGAAGAGCTTGAACTTGGAACACCAACGCCAATTATTGTGAAATCAATGGATGGATTAAATATTTGGCATGAAGATGCCTATGATCATAGAGATAGTTTAGAGGTCCTTTTTGATATTTTATTAAAAGCATCTCCAGAGTCGATAGGGGGCAAATTGCCGGATGAAGGATTCTACTACAAAAAATAGAGAACTCTATTTTACAATTGCATCTTCTATTTTCTTGATTGTGATCTGGTGGTTAGGGTCAATGATCATTGGAAAAGCCTATATATTGCCGTCGCCTTGGGAATCTCTAAAGGCGCTTATGACAATAGTGACGGACAGGGCTTTCTTTGTTATTATCATAAAATCCTTATTAAGGGTTCTTGTCTGCGTCAGTTTAAGCGTCCTTGTGGGCTTATTACTTGGCATTGTTGCGGGTCAGTTAAAGTTTGTTGAATATTTATTAAAACCCGTATTACTCATTACCAGAACTCTACCAACCATTGTTATTATTGTTTACGTCATCTTGTGGATGCCAAGTGTCTTTTCACCAATATTTGTTACATTTCTAGTGACCTTTCCCATAGTCTATGCAAATGTACTTCAAGGCTATCATCAGACCGATTATAAGCTCATCGAAATGGCACAGATATATGGCATCGATTATAAAAAAGTGGTGCGTAACATTTATATACCATCTATTTGGCCATATTTGACAAGTAGTATCATTGCAATAACGTCACTGGGATTAAAGGTTGTAATTGCTTCAGAAGTTTTAAGCCAGACGCCTAACTCTATTGGACGAAGTTTTCAAATGGCTAAAATCAATATTCAAACAGAGACGGTTTTTGCATGGGCAATTATTACGATTGTTTTGGCAACCCTTCTGGATTTTATGATGAAGGCACTCTTCAAAAGGGGGGCAACATATGGAAAAACTCTATAAATGGGTAATGATTAGGTCTGTGGAAGCCTATCAGGATGAAAGATACTTTATTGATCAAGAGCTGAGATTAAACCACTATGGCATTCGTACCAGAGTAAAAATAGGTACAAACAATGCCCTTGAACTTTGGGTGCCCGATAAGGATGCTGAAGTTGCTGAAGCTGTAATCACCAAGGAAGTTAAAGAAATTATCGATGAGAGACCTGATTTTTATCATGTTTTTGATGAACAACTTAAGTTTAAGAACAAGAAGTTATATGAAAACAAATATGCTATAAAACTTCATTTTTTATCCGCAAAACGATATTCATGGATAGGTATACTTGTTTTGATTCTGCTTCTGCTCTTTAAATTCATAAAGTTTTGATTGAAAGCATGTAAAATCAACACTTAAAAGATCGTTTACAGAAATGCTCAAAAAAAATTAATATTTTAACAATATATTCCCTGTCATTTTTTTAGTAGTAGTGCTAAAATAATAACAGGGATTTTATTTTGCATTAAAAGTTAAAAAATTAACAATTGGAGGGAGAAAAATGACATTTAACATGACAAATGAAGATCTAATGATGCGCGATTTGTTCAGAAAGTTTACAGAGAACGAAGTTGCACCAATCGCTGCAGAGATCGACGAGAACGAAGAGTTCCCAGTAGAGACTGTTAAAAAAATGGCAGCTCTAGGGATGATGGGTATCCCATTCCCACGTGAATATGGTGGTGCAGGTGGAAACTATTTTCAGTACATCAACCTTGTGGAAGAATTGGGTGTCGCATGTGGCACTACATCAGTTGTTTTATCAGCGCATACTTCATTATGTGCTGCACCGATTTACGAGTTTGGAACAGAGGAACAGAAAGAGAAATACCTCGTGCCACTTGCAAAAGGTGAAAAAATTGGAGCCTTCGGCTTAACAGAACCAAATGCTGGTACAGACGCGTCAGGTCAACAGACTACTGCGATCTTAGAAGGTGACCACTACATTTTAAATGGTAGTAAAATTTTCATAACAAATGCAGGATATGCAGATGTTTACATTGTAATAGCAATGACTGACAAATCTAAAGGTCTCAAAGGGATAACAGCATTCATCGTTGAATCCGGATTTGAAGGCTTTAGCGTTGGTAAAAAAGAGAAAAAAATGGGCATCAGGGGTTCAAGTACTTGTGAGCTTATTTTTGAAGATTGTAAAGTACCGGTTGAAAATATGCTCGGTGGCGTGGGTAAAGGCTTTAAAGTTGCGATGATGACACTTGATGGTGGTCGTATCGGTATCGCAGCTCAAGCACTTGGTATCGCACAAGGTGCATATAACGAGACTGTTAAATATGTAAAAGAAAGAAAACAATTTGGAAGATCAATAGCTCAATTCCAAAACACTCAATTTGAAATCGCGAATATGAAAACTAAGATTGAAGCAGCAAGATTGTTAGTTTATTTGGCTGCGGACAAGAAAAGTAAAAAGTTACCTTATTCTCAAGAAGCAGCTATGGCGAAACTCTTTGCGTCAGAAGTGGCTATGGAGGTAACAACAAAAGCGGTTCAGCTTCACGGTGGCTATGGCTACACAAGAGAATACCCAGTTGAAAGAATGATGAGAGATGCAAAAATCACTGAAATCTACGAGGGTACTAGTGAAGTTCAAAGAATGGTTATTGCTGCGGCAGAGCTTAAGTAATTGAATGTTTGGAGGCGAAAAAATGAAAATTGTTGTATGTATCAAACAAGTTCCTGATACGAACGAAGTTAAATTAGATCCTAAGACGGGTACGCTTATTAGAGATGGCGTTCCAAGTATCATAAATCCTGATGATAAGGCAGGACTTGAGGCAGCACTTAGATTAAAAGATGAGTTTGGTGCTCATGTTACAGTTATTACAATGGGTCCACCTCAAGCTAAAAATGCTTTACAAGAGGCATATGCAATGGGTGCTGACCGAGTTATTTTATTAACAGATAGAGTTTTCGCTGGTGCAGATACTTTAGCAACATCTACAACACTAGCAGCAGCGCTCAAAAACATAGAGTTTGATTTAGTAATCACAGGTCGTCAAGCAATTGATGGCGATACTGCTCAAGTTGGACCACAAATCGCAGAGCATTTAAAATTACCACAGATTTCTTATGTTTCAAATTTTGAACATAAGGGTGATCATGCGGTGGTTAAGAGAAGCTTTGAAGATGGCTTCCAAATGATTAAAGTAAACTATCCATGCTTAATCACAACATTATCTGAAATGAACGATGCACGTTACATGAGTATTAAGGGTATTATTGACGCGCATAGAAGCTTAGAGGTAGAAACCTGGACTTTCGAGAATATTGAAGCAGATCCATCAAAGATGGGTCTTAAAGGTTCGCCTACAAAAGTTAAAAAGTCGTTTACCAAAGGTGTTAAATCAGCTGGTAAAGTGGTTGAAGGAACACCTAAGGAGCTTGCAACTGCAATCGTTGACAAGTTAAAGGAAAAGTTTGTGATTTAGGAGGGATACTATGAATTTAAATGATTACAGAGGTGTTCTCGTATTCGTAGAACAACGCTCTAATGAAATACAAAATGTTTCACTTGAATTGTTGGGTAAGGGTAGAAAGATTGCCGATGAACTCGGGGTTTCATTGGTTGCTGTCTTACCTGGATTCCAAGTGGAAAAGCACGGGAAACTCTTAGTGGAATACGGTGCGGACAAAGTCCTTTTGGTTGATGATAAAGCACTCGAAATTTTCACAACTGAACCTTATACTCAGGCACTTGTCGATGTCATTAAGGCAGAAAAGCCTGAGGTTGTACTCTTTGGTGCAACATCAATTGGTAGAGATTTAGCACCTAGGGTTTCAGCTAGACTTGAAACAGGCCTTACAGCAGATTGTACATCACTCGAAATTGATGAAGATCGTATGCTTTTAATGACAAGACCTGCATTTGGTGGTAATATCATGGCAACTATTGTATCGCCTGATCATAGACCTCAGATGTCAACTGTTAGACCTGGCGTTATGACAAAGCTTGAAAGAGATGCTTCTAGAAAAGGTGACATAGTAAAATATGACATCAAGCTTGAAAAAAATGCTCAATATGTTGAAGTTATATCTTTTGAAAAAGAAACGGAAGCAAAACTTGATATTCAAGAATCTACAGTGCTTATCTCAGGCGGTAGAGGTGTTGGTTCTAAAGAGAACTTCTCACTTCTCTATGATTTAGCAGATGAACTCAGTGGTTTGGTTTCAGCTTCAAGAGCGGCAGTAGATAGCGGCTGGATGGATCACGACCGTCAAGTTGGTCAAACAGGTAAAACAGTAAGACCAAACTTGTATTTGGCTTGTGGTATTTCAGGCGCAATTCAGCACGTTGCAGGTATGGAAGAAGCAGAACTCATCATCGCAATCAATAAGGATAAAGGCGCGCCTATTTTTGATGTGTCAGATCTTGGCATCGTTGGTGATGTTCACAAGGTATTGCCATTCGTTATTGAAGAAATTAAGAAAATCAATGCATCAAAGAAAATTGAAGATTAACTTTTAGCACAAATTACAATTTTAAGAGCGATTAAAGACCATAGTAGTCTTTAGTCGCTTTTTTTGGAATAAAACAAATGTCGACATCAATAAACATGAGTAGAAATGAGTGACGAGGCGTATTTAGTCTCTGATAGTGTCAACGAAAAAGCTTTTAATGTGGAAAGACAGCTACAATATTGTTATTAACGTGAATTTAATGAAAAAAAGCTGGATTTTTTACAAAAAGAGTCGATAATATAGTTATAGAATAAATAATAAAACAGTGTTTGTTGTTAGGATTTTCAAGGGGGCGCTATTATGTCAAATGAAGAGATAAAAGTATTGGAGATAGACACGGAAACGCAACTAGAACTCTGTAATAAGATCATACATGCTGCTGAAATCATATATGACATTTATGGTGAAATTGTAATGTCCAACGTGATTGAAGAAGTCTTGGAATCTGAGCATTCAAAGTACTCTCTTGAAGATGTTCAGAACTACTATATAAAACTAATTAATCATAAAATAATTGACTTGGTCTCATAGAATCCTAAATAAAATGACTTGTGTTATACACGTGTAAAAAGCGCTCAACAATAACTACAAATTAAGCTGATAAATCAGTTTGAGTAATTGTTGAACGCTTTTTTATGATTGTGGGAGTTCTTTTAAAAAAGAATATATTTTTCTAGTTAATGAATGCTCTCACACTAAACATTAAATTATCTTCTGTCTTGAGAGGTCAATGCACCTGAATTGATAATCTTAAAGAGTACAAATATGATCGTTGCAGGAATAATGAGTAAAAAGACAATACCTATGATTAAACCGACTAAACCAAAAGCTAGACCAATCACAGCGCCGATAATGCCTATAATGACACCTATGATGCCAAAGACTACACTTAAAATTGAACCGATAACACCGCCGATACCACCAGCTATGCCACCAACAGCGCCACCAATGCCACCAAAGACGGCACCAAATATACCACCAATAAAACCAAAAATGCCACCTATAATACCGAATAAAATTTTAAATGGCCAAGCAATGATTGCACCAATTGGAATAAAGTAAGCGATTAAACCTGCGATGAGTACATATGGAATCAGTTTTTCCATTTCATAGCCTTTATCATGAAGTAGTTTACCAACAAGAGCCATCGTAATTAACGAAAATAACATTTAGAGCACCTCCTTAGATATCTTATTAATTGTATTTTACCCTTAAGAGATATAAAATCAATTAAGCCATGATTAGAATCCGGTAAGAATTACATCAAAACAATTTCAATATAACTAATTTGAGGTCCTGCGTTGTGAATGCAAGGTAGTGGCTCTAGAAAAGTGTTGAGAAAGAACGGACATAATGTTAAAATATTGAAGAAGCTTCTTGAAATATTCAAGACATCCGAAAAGTATCAAGTGTTAATGATCTTTGCAAAAACCTGCATTATTGAAGGCGGAATTTAGGTATAATACAAGGTGAGCGAATGCATAAGGTGAGTATTCAATACAAAGTAACGGCTCTGTTAATTTTTATTATTGTCATTTCAAATATGTTTCTTGGTTTTTTAAATTACAACAATTTGAAAGAAATTACATCTGA
>NZ_JBVBZF010000189.1:0-6752 GCF_057447755.1 Fusibacter sp.
ACTATTTTGGAAAAGGATCAATTAGCCCCCTATTTTAAAGTAATCTTAGGCAGTGAACTCAATGGCACTAGAAGCCAAAAGCGAGAAGTCATAGCAGACTTAATCAATATGGAAGCGCTTAAATCTCATGAAGTTCTCATGATTGGAGATCGGGAACACGACCTCTTAGGTGCCAAATCAAATGGTGTTGACGCAGTGGGTGTGCTTTATGGTTATGGTGATTATAATGAGCTTAAGGCCTGCAATCCCATAAAAATAGTTGAAAGCGTGAAAGACCTAAAGGCTTATCTTTTAAGGGTCATTTAACTATTATAATTAGAAAGGATATAAAAATGAAAAAAAGGTCAGTCTTAGATAATATAACATTGGAAAAAGAAGAAAGAGATCTCATGATCAGTGAAATTCAAAACTACTTCAATGTTGAACGTGATGAAGAAATCGGGACAATTGCTGCAGATATGCTTTTGGATTTCTTTATAGATACACTTGGTAAAATCACCTATAACAAGGCCTTGTCAGACTCAAAATACTGGTTTGAAAAAAGAATGGAAGAGATGACATATGACTTTGATTTACTGTATAAGAAAGGACGTTAAGTATGTCGAAAAATAAGATCCTTCTCCAAAGGTTGACTGCCAAGGACATGGTTGACCTGGAGGCTTTTTTTAAGTACTGTTTGAAAGATGTTATGGAAAAAGAGGGTATTGATGATATAGACCGGTTCATCAAAGAGGAGACCGATGAGAAAATGGGATTTGCACAAAGAGACCTTGACTCTTCAGGTAAAGACTATTTTTTTTTGGTGGCCAAATCTGACGAAAAAATTCTGGGCACAATTGCATATGGACCTGCTGGCAGTCTAATCGTTGAGCTATCAAATGGGGCATATGATAAATATGGTGAAATAGGTAGTGTTCTTGTTCATCCAGATTATCACAATCAAGGCATTGGCACCCTCATGCTAAATGCCATGTACCTGGTGATGTTAGGGAAAGGGATTACATCATTTTGTCTGGATAGTGGTTATACAATTGCAAAGAAAATTTGGACAAAAAAACTTGGAACGCCCAATATTATTTCTAAGGATCATTGGGGGGAAGGCTTTGACCATTATGTTTGGTTTAGAAGCTTTGATGACATTGAGATTTCTTTAGAATACAAATTGAAATAGGAGGATTAGCGATATTTAAATGAAATATTGGGTAAGTATTAAGTCAGGGTAAATGACTCATACAAGATACGGGGAAGGTGGCGCGAATTGAAACTTGAATCAAAACAAAACGCTGTACTATTAAAAATTGCAAAAGCACTGAATGAAGCTCATATTGTCTGGGCAGTTGGTGGGTCTATTCTATTGGATTATCATAACCTTTCAGAAGAGGCCCCTCATGATATTGATTTGATTGTTCACGTTAAAGACATTAACAAGTGTGTCGCGGTTTTAAATGAACTTGGTGAAAAACAGCGATATGAGAAATCCGAATCCTATAGTACCCCATATTTTTTTGAATACCTCATAGAAGAGGTAGAAGTTGATCTTATGGCATTACTCACCATTAATACTTCAAATGGCCCTTTCAGATATCATTTTGATGCCACGTATGTGGCTGATACTTGGATACAAGATGACATACCAATACCACTAACTTCACTTGAGGATTGGTATATTTTATATGGTCTAATGGGCAATCGAAAGAATAAGGTTATACGCATCGCTGAACACATTCGAACAAAGGATCAAGTTCATATCAGCTTAGTGAAGGCGCTTAAGCAACAAGGGATTATGCCCGAAGCAATAATGAGGGGCATTTCACAGCTTCAGCATACAGAAATTGAGTTCATTAGACCTGCACTTGCTGATGAATCCGCCATATTATCAGAACTTGCAGCGAGCTCAGAAGCACACTGGGGTTACGATGATATTTTCATGAATCAGTTCAGGACCTTTTATGCTGTAGACCCAGACTTTATAAATGAAAATCCAACATTTGTATACATTCGGGATAATCAAATTATTGGGTTTTATAGCCTTAATTTGAAAGGCAGGTTTTGTGAACTTGAGTTTATGTATGTCAAGCCTGAAGTTATCGGCAAAGGTATAGGTGCAATTCTTTGGCATCATATGATTAAACAATGCAAAAAAAATGAAATTGAAATGATCACATTAGTGACAAGTCCACAGGCCAAGGGCTTTTATGAAAAAATGGGTGCAAAGCATAGTGGCGATGTGCCTTCATTATTAGATGAAACCAAAATCATTCCAAAACTTTACTATAAATTGGATTGGCTTGGAAAAATAGAAAATGAGGAGACGCGATATGAATGATAAACACCTATATATACTCTGGACAAATGCAGATATAATTACCTCAGAGAAAATGGTATTGATGTATGGAATCAACGCAAAACTCAAGGGATGGTGGGAAGATGTCACCATTATCGTATGGGGGGCAACTGCCTCATTGGTAGCTGAAAATCAGGTCATCAATGATCACATTGCCTTTGCCATAAGCAAGGGGATACACGTAACCGCTTGTAAAGCTTGCGCAGACCAGCTCAATGTCACTGATGTACTTGTAGATATGGGTATTGAAGTAAAATATTGGGGTGAAGGACTAACTGAACTTATCAAGTCCAAGGCCAATTTGTTGACAATCTAGATTGCTAAACAAGAGGGGTGAACTATGTCAGTTGATGAAGCACGCATAAAAAGATTAACTGAATATGCTAAAAAATTAAATCAAGGAGAAAATGGTAAACAGCTTTATGATGATTATCGAGTGGATATTGAAAGTGTAAAACCAGGTGAGGTATTTGATATTTTTTACCAGCTCATGAATGAAGGGCAGGAACCAAGACAAATATTAAGCTATTTAGACAAAGTCATCAATGTCTTTTATAAGAGCTTAATTAACTATGAGTGGAAAAAGCCCACTGAAGATGATTTTATCAACAATCTCTTGGCTGAAAATGCTGCATTAGTAACTAAAATTGAAGCCATTAAATCAATTATTAAACTCGGGAATTGTACTGAAAATAGGGTTCTACTTCTAGAAAGTGTTTCGGAGCTCCAAGACTTCAACGATCACTATGTTAAGAAAGAAAATATCCTATTTCCTTTTTTAGAGAAGAGAATGCCAAAATTTGAAGGCTTGTCAATCATGTGGTCACTTCATGACCGAATTCGGGATGAAATAAGGGAGACTATTGAAATATTAGGTAATGTTACCGCCACTGAAGAGGACCTTAAACAGAAATTAAGCAGCCTCATATTCAGTATGCTGGGCATCTTAAAAAAAGAAGAACTCATATTGATACCTGTAGCCAGTGAGGTGCTCGAACAAACAGAGTGGAGCGCTATGTATAGACAGAGCTTTGATTACAATTTTCCATTTATTGATAAACCTGAGGAAGATTTCTCAGATGAGTTTGACAACTATTTGCAAAATAAAGGCATCTTCGAAACCCAGACAGGTAGGCTATCATTTGCTCAGTTAGAGGCTCTATTTTCTGCTTTGCCAGTTGATTTGACATTTGTAGATCAGAATAACAAAGTAAGGTATTTTTCTAGGCCAAAAGATCGAATATTTCCAAGATCAGCTGCAGTATTAGGAAGGGATGTTAAACAATGTCATCCTCCAGAGAGTGTTGATAAGGTGCTTGAAATTGTGGAAGCCTTCAGATCCGGTGAGAGAGAATCTGCCAACTTTTGGATCAACTATAAAAACCATAAAATATTAATTCAATATTTTGCCATGAGAGATGAAGAAGGTCAATATTTGGGAACCTTAGAAGTCAGTCAGATCATAGATGAAATCATGAACTTACAAGGTGAGAAAAGATTGCTTTAAAGGGCTTTTAACGTTAGAGTTTGGTTAAAATCCTAGAAATCATATTGACGTTAGACAAGAAAGGGAATATATTATCTTTTATAGAGGAAATACTTCATTAAGAGGTTGGAAGTAAAGAAATATAGGAGGCTTTCATGAAAACGTTAGTGTTATATACGACGACATATGGATTTACAGAAGCAATGGTAAAACAACTCTCAGAGAAAATCAGTGGAGAGGTGGATTGTATCAACCTCATGCATTCAAATCAGGTTAATTTAAGCCAATATCAGAATATTGTAATGGGTGGCTCCATTTATATGGGGCAGGTCCAAAAGCAACTTAAACAGTTTTGTGAGGCAAATGAGTCAGAAATTCTCAGGCACAACATAGATCTATTTCTTAGTTGTGGCTTAGAGGAAAATTTCGAATCCCACCTTAAAAATGCATTTACACCCAAGATTTTGGCTTCTTCAAGGTCACAGATTTCTTTTGGAGGAGAACTCAACCTTAATAAGATGAAGTTTATGCATAAGACAATTACAAAAATGATGATTAAATCCAGTCAGCAAGAAGGGAAGCCTTTGCCAAAGCCTAAATATGACAATATTGAATACTTGGCGAAGTCGCTTAATAGTGATATAATATAGCAGAATTCAGAAATAGAGACTAAAGTCTCTATTTTTTTGGTTAGATGAGGCTGTGGACTTGGGTAAAAAAGCCTAATTGCAGTTCGTAATCATATAAATGTACAAAAATATGATAATTTTACTTATGCTAGTTTAGAGTGTGTTAATTGACATAAAAGGATAAATCGAATATAATTTACATATATATGTAAGTCTGAAACGTGCGTAAAATCCAATTTAAGAATTCGGTTAGACTATAAAAGAAGAAGTATTCAGCTTTTTATGTAAACCAATATAGTATACAACTATATTGGTTTTATTTTTTTTAATCAGAAAGGATTCTGATTAGACAAAGTAAATCCAGGGAGGGTAAAAATTGAACACAAAAAGGGATTATGAAAGGTTAATTCTATCTAAATATGTTGGGCATATAAAAAGAGTTAGTGGAAGAGGTCCTAAAAATATTCATGTGAAAATTGAAGATGAGAAAATTATGATAAATTTTGCTTTGGTGTTTTCGCCATTAGAAAAATTTATCTATGAAAATTTGGAAAACTCTACAACTTTATTGAAGGATCTTTATGATCGAATAGGTAGTATTATCATTGCACAATTTATTGATGAACTCAGCTGTGAAATATGTCACCCTGTTGAATATGTAAACTATTTGGTTGATATTGAAAAAAATAAATTTCAAGTTATTTTAAAGAGCCAAGGGGTGGTAAAAAAGTAATTTTTCGAGGTAAGCGATGCATTCAAAATTATTAGATTTAAAAAAAAGATATGAACCACTATTCGATGAATGTCGTATAGTGGACTGCAGTAAAAAAATTACATATTTTCTTGATTCAGAGGACAAACTTAATCAAAGGCCATGCCATTTACTATGCAAAGTAAAAAATGACTGTAACTGTTCAAAAGTCATCTCAGAGAAACGCAAAATTACTAGGATAGAATTTATTGAAGGGAAGAGCTTTATCATTAACGCCTTTTTCTTAGATACCAATGAAAATTTGGTGGTGGAGCTTATTGATCAAATAGATGGCAGCAATTACTATCACGGTTCAGACCAAGGCAAGCATAGTGATATCACTTCAATCATTGAAAACATGAGTCAAATGATTGTAACAGATGAAATGACGGCCTTATACAATCGTCGGTATATATCGCAAAGGCTTCCCTTGGATTTAGCAAGGTGTCATGATACGGGTAAGTCTATAGCAATCATAATGGCAGATATTGATAAGTTCAAAAGTGTTAATGACAAGTATGGGCATACAGTAGGTGATAAGGTCTTAATTAGCTTTGCCAAATTGCTAAAATCATCCATAAGAAATGAAAGTGATTGGGTAGCACGATATGGTGGTGAGGAATTTTTAATAGTGGTACAAGATTTTGATATAAAGAGTAGCCGTATTGTCGTTGAAAATATTAAGAAGAAAATATCGAATGCATACTATGATACAGGCGATAAGAAAATTAAGCTTACCTGTAGCTTTGGTGCAGTGATTTGCAAGGATAAGAGTGAATCCTATGAAGCCCTAATAAGGCTAGCAGATTCTTGCTTGCTAGAGGCAAAAAATAATGGTAGAAATAAAGCTGTTATTCAATTTTTATAAGAAATTACCTGAATAAAATCTCAGGTAATTTTTTTTTGGAAACCACATTTAAACCTTAAAAATACTTTGTATTAAACTATTGTATTAATATAAAAAGTTTTATAGAATGATACTATTATATTACAAAAAATATACAATTCATTTTGAGGGGAAAAAATTGAAAATAAGAAGCTCAATAAGGCGAAAACTGATTATAGGGATCTTTTTAGGTTGTCTCGTTCCATATTTTATTGGCGGCACATATTTAAAGAACTTTATCGAAAGCTGGCTCTATAAAGACAATTTAGAACATACAAACCAAATATTAAATCAAGTTCAAACTCTCATTGATCAGTCTTTGATTGAAGATATTGAAGAAGAGGTAAACTTATTGGCGTCATTGGAGAGTGTTAGACAATCCAGTAAGCAAATTAGCAATTATTTGAATGTTGCTCAGAATGGTGGTGACCATCAATATTCAGATGTGGCATTGGAGATTGAGGGGTATTTTAAGGCGCTCAAAGAGTCACATGATGAGACGCATTTTATTTTTCTGGGAACTGAAAATGGTGATTATATGGAATATCCAAGATTTTCACCTTCAGATAATTATGATCCTCGTGTAAGACCATGGTATGAAAACTCAATCAACTCATCTGAGGTTGTAATTTCTGAACCTTACCAAACCAATGTAA
>NZ_JBVBZF010000190.1:0-6693 GCF_057447755.1 Fusibacter sp.
ATACCAAAGGCAAGAGCACCCAGCATTTTACCAATTTGTGAGAAAAACTCAAGGTAACCAGCAGCGATGGATTTACCAATTTTCTGCGACTCTTTAAGTGCCAAGAAGTATGTGGTATAGACGGTTTCACCAAAACTATCTGAAATGGCAAGGATTAATACTGCAAAGATTGCGCCTGCCAGTGTACCAGTAACTGCATATACAATTAAGGATACCCCAGTTAAAATACTCGCTGCAGCAGATGCGTTTTTCATGCCCAAGGTTCTCTCTGTAAAAGTACTCATAGATGGACCGAAATAAACAATGAACAGACCATATAGTGAAAATACAATCCCAATAACTGAGGTTGTTATGCCTCTTTGCTCAGCAAACAATGGGAAGAAGTACTCTAGGTACATGTAGCATAAAAATGCTGGTACTAAAATTAAGGAGAAGAAGGCTACCACATTTTTACGTGTAAAGTAACGCATCCAAGACATTTTTTCCTCTTGAATGATTTTTTCTTTACCCCTACTTGTTTCAAGCTTATCTGAATCTGTCTCATCCTCATCCAAATGGAACTCCATAACATCGTAGTGTCTTAAGAAGACCCTTTCAAAGGCAATTGAAAGTACACCAACACCTGCCATTACGAAGAATACGTTGAAATAGCCAATTTTATCTGCAAGGTTTGCACCGAATACAACACCTAGATTTATACCAGCGATAGCACCGGACATCATATTGGCAAAAGTTTCATTTCTTTGACTTACCGTTTTACCGGTATTGACAAAGGCATGCATTGTCATTTGAATAAAACCGTTACCAATACCTGCGATACCTCTAATCAATATAAAAATGATTAGTGAACGGGTCAAGGCAGTGGCGATTGCTGTAGAGATGAGAATAATAATCCCCATGTAGAATATGAGCTTCCACCCTCTTTTTTCAGCCACAAATCCTGCGATTACAATTGTAATCGCAGCAAATAAAACTTCTGTGAATATTGGTAAACCAATTGCCATAGACATGGAGAGGTTGCCGATTGGCGTATAGATGGATTTAGCCATCAAAGGCACAAAAGCGATACACATGAAGATGACCACATAGGTTAATAGTGCCAAAGTTCTTACGATGTTTAAGTCGTTGAAGGCCTTAGCCTTTTGATTTTCTTGAGGCTGCAGCCTATGTGTTTTTCTCTGCTCAAGCCATTCTGTAAAGAAGGTAACTTCAGAAATTAAAAGGATTATGATGATAATGATGGACACAATATCCGTGATGATTTTATTGACGATGTTTTTATTCCATTCATCAAAAATGTACTTATTCATACCCACTTCAACAATGGCAACAATTTCATCCTTAGAATTGTAGACTGGGCCCATGGCAAAGAGCCAGTCACCATCAGCATCCGTTTCAGTCCCTTGGGTAATTTGACCTTGGTAGGCATCATAGAAGTAGTAGAAATAAGGGTCATCGGTCCATGCATTGAAAGTATAATATGGCGTAATGCTGTTGTCGTTATACATCAAAGCATAGTATCGATCATCTGATACCGCATAAAGTGCCGTATAGAGGTTTTCATTCCATGCTTCTTGGTTGTAGTTGATCATACGTTGCAGGTCATCATAGACAATTTGATAGTCCTCATTGTAAAAATCATAAGGTCTTCTTATGGCGTCAACAGAATCGCCATGAATCACAAACTTTGAGCTTTGAACTAGTATTTTCAAGTTGTTGGTTGCCTGTTCAACCAAGATGCCGTTGTAAAAGTTTATGGCCAATGATGAGGTCAAGATGGTTGCAATCAAGATCATAATAATAATGGCAGCTGTTTTTCTAAAACCTGCTGGTATACCGCTTTTAAGCACATCTCTAAAGAGCCATTTGATGATAAAAATCAAACTGATGACCATAAAGAAAATGGAAAACCAAGCCACAATTCGCAAAGTCAAAATAAGGGTAGAAGGACTTAAATCGGTGACGCTGATGTAAGTACCGTCCATTGACTTAAGGGTAATACTTTCATCATTAACTGCAATATAATAGTTTTGGGTAACATCGAAGTTATAGTAAACTTCATTTTGAATCTCACTGTAGTCACTACTCGAAAAGACCTTCTCTAGCATATGATCCTTTATTTTAAAAACACCAAACTGTCCTAAATCATTAAAATATACTGCATCAGAATTAGAATCATATTGAATTCCCCAAATGCTAGATGGATGGTCCTGTGTTAGTTTGCTGGCGTCAAAGATAGTATCCACATTTGAAGTCCCGAGATCTACAATTTCAATAAAACCCTGTTTAGATGCAATCACCCAATGTGTTTCGTCTATAAGGTCTACATCTTGAACAATCTGGTCAGCTAAATCAAATGGATAAAATGAAATTGGTTCAATGGATTGATCGTTATATAAGGCAATGCCATCTGCAACCAAAACATACCAATAGAGCTTTCCATCTACATATTTAAGACCTCTCATGGTTGGTGTCAGTTTTGATTCACTTTCATCTGGTAGTTCGAAAATCTGCTTTACGAACTTTCCAGAACCATCAAATTCACTTATGGTTTCAGTCTCTAGATATGAACCAGTATCATCCCATCGATTATGTAGAACATACAAATTCCCCATCGGATCTGAATCCAATTCATAAGCTGTATAAAAACTATCTGCTCTACGATTTCCACCTTCAATGGTATAGATCAACTGATCTTTTCCAGATATCCTACTGATTGATCGGTTGGAATTGCTTATGATATAAATACTGTTGTCATCTCCAAGTGCCACACCTGAGGTATTAATCAGTTGAATTTTTTCAAATGGGTTCAATTTCATATATGCATAAGTGAAGCTGATGCCTATTATGGCTAAAAATAGGATAGAAATCATAACAATAACAAGTTTTTTTGAGTACCGCTGTTTCATATAATCAACCTCCTTAATCTATGAATGTTATTGTGCCTTTAATAATCAAATGATTTGGTCTATATAATTCCTTTGCAATTCTCAGGCCCCTTATGCCCATATCTTCTTCCAAACTAATGTACTTAAACTCTGATTGATAATACCTTGCGGTATTGCGCTTTAGAACATCATAAACCCCTTTATAGCGCCTGATGCCCTTCTCATAGTGAACCAATAAAATGTCTTCAGTTAGAGGCTCTGCAATTAAAAAACCGATGACTTCTTCTTCAACAATCAGTAAAAAACCATCACAATTAAGATCTTCAAAATTGTTTAAGATCCTTAGAATGCCTTTCTTTTCCGACTGTACGATTAAGCCATCTTCCTCATCTCGATCGTGATGCCATTTTTCGATTAAACTAAGGACTGTATTCAAATGCGTTTTATCGTATTTTATAAACTCATAGGTATAATGTGACTCAAAGTGTTTACAGAGTTCTCGTTTACGCCTTAATTTTTTTTCCTCATATTCTGCAATTTGCTTAAGTTTATAAATATACTCAAACTCGTTTCTATTGGTAATGAAATTGAACTTATGTGGATTTGCCGATTTTACCTCAGACATCATTTTAGGTGTAAGCGCCTTTATGATTAGCGGCTTATTCTTCGAACTAAATTCAAGTTTGACAGCTTCTATCGAAGCGCCCAAGTTTCCTGTTCCCACAGGCATATAAATATATTCTTCCTTAGTGATTGGATCAATCCCTTTAACCACAAGGTTTCCATAAGCTATGGTATAGGAGAGGTTAAAGGCCTCTTTCCAAATATTCATATGTGTAAAATTATAGTCACTCAATGGGTATGCTTTAAAACGGATCATTTCTTCAAATAAATTTTTATCTTCAAACGATATTAATTTCCAGTCCACTTAATCACTTCCCCTGTATGGTTTATCTATACCCCATGAATGTCTTATACCCGTCTATAATCAAACAATTCATAAAAAAATCCTGTGACGCAATCATTATTGCACACAGGATTTTATGAGATATCATTCGTTCACATCCAGCTTAATGTAAAAGTTTTCAACTTGCATAAGCGATTAGATGCGGCAAAACATGGTTTTGTCATTAACTGATTCAACTAGAGAAGTTTTCAAATATAGACTTGAATATCAGATGGTACTGTTTAAAAATTTCTAAAACCTCAGGATCAAAGTGACGAGGTTCAACTCTGCCATCACCGTTTACGATGATATCATATGCTTTTTCGTGAGAAAATCCAGGTTTATAGGAACGAGAGCTTCTTAGAGCATCATAAACATCTGCTATGGATACGATTCGTGCGGAAAGCGGTATTTCATCGCCCTTTTTTCCATTGGGATAACCACTACCATCATATTTTTCATGATGGTTAAGCGCGATTTCAGATGCCATCTTTAAATAATCCGATGCCCCTACAATACGCTCGCCATAGACCGTGTGCTGTTTCATTTCATAAAACTCATCATTGTCAAGCGGGCCCTTTTTTTGCAGTATTTTATTGTCAACATAGATTTTTCCCACATCATGCATTTGCGCACTATTGTAAATTTCTTTTATAAATGAAGGCTCTAAATCTAATTTTGCTGCAATAAACTTTGAATACTCATTGACTCTTCGAATGTGCTGACCCGTAGAATCATCACTGGCCTCAGCAGCTCTCGCAAGCGCATCTAGCGTATAATTAAAGGCACCCTCCACTTCAAAGATCTTATTTTGAATATTTTCAAGCAGGTCCAAAGTCACTGTGGCTGATTTTAAGACTGATGATTCATAAGTACTCACAGTTTCATTGTAATTACAGCCAATCACTACGATTTGATCCATACCATAACCCGCAAAATTTTCAAGAATTGTCATCTCATTAAGCATGGCATCTGGAAACATGGTGGCGTTGGAATCAATATCTGAAAGACCATCTTCCATCATATTGACCTTAAATCCGTTTTCTGCAAAGACATCAAACCCAAAGGTATTGTCCACTGAAACTTTATAGTTAAAGGAATGAACATAGGTATGATCGAGCATTTCCCTTACGTAAAGTATGGCATTGTACACTTCACCCTCTTTAATCAATATCCATACATACTGTGGTTTGTTGGTCAGTACTGGATTTTCCATAAAAACACTATTTATGATATCTTTATAGAGTTTCACAGGATTCATTGCTTCAAGTGCTAAATAGTTGTCCATAATGGTCTTGGTATCGGTTGTAAGTGCATCCATTGTGTCATAGGCTTGCGAAACCCTGTCATACTGCTTTTTAAATTGTATGCCCTGTTGAATTAAATTATTGGCTTGTAGGATAAATTCATTTACAGATAAAATGAGCTCACCTTCAAGAGAATGCTTAAATTTTTTGACTGTGGATATTTCACCAACATATAATACCGGAATATAGACCAGATCATTAATGGTTTTGATGACTTGAATCATTTGTGCACTGAGATCATTAAGATCAACAATAATATAATAAGGGGACAGCGCAAAACACTTCTGCATAATGTCACTTGTAGAAGTTTGCGTCAAATTGTATTTGATTGAATCAATATGTGCCTTCAACTGTTCAAATAAGAGTTGATTTCTTGATATCAATAGCAGATTTATTTTCATTTTAAGTAATTCTCCTCTTTAAGATCCACTAAACGTCTAAAATCAGGATTTTCAGCAATTGATTCGTAGTCCCCACCAAGGTCAATAACCTCTTTTGCATAGACAATCAATTGATTCAAAAAAGCCGAGTCTAAAAACTCAAGATTGCCAAAATCCATTCTAACCTTTAATGGCTTTATAAATTTAATGCCCTGTAAAGCCATATTGAGTTTCTCCATGTCCTCAGCATTAAAATGTTCTTTAATACGAACAAAGAAGGTACCGTTGATGTTCTCCACAGCAAAGGACTCTTTAGGCAAACGGTTCATAGATTCCGAACGAATTTCATCAATATTTTCTGTTGGCGTAAACCCATCCGTCAGTAAAACCTCATTCAGAACACTGATGACTTTGTCTCGGTCAATTGGTTTAATAATATAATGTCTCGCCCCATTTTTTAAGGCTTCATAAACCATTTTTTTCTGATTTAAGGCACTAATCATTACTATATTTGCATCCGGAAAACGCGTAACAATTGCCTTTGTTGCATCAACACCCGACATAACAGGCATCGATATATCCATTGTTACTAAATCCGGCTTCAGCTTTTCATATAATGTACATGCCTCTTTGCCATTTTGAGCTTCTGCAACAATAACATGCCCAACACCTGTGAGAATTCTTCTTAAATTTAATCGCATAACAGTTGAATCATCTACAATCATTATTCTAGCCATAGGGAAGCCTCCTCTATTTGATTATTTTCTAATTGAATCATGTGAACACTCCACTCATATTGTTCATAGTGTAAATTGAATGTCAACATTTCAGCATTTGTATATTTAACATAAGCACCTTGATTCGTGATGATAGCAGGTATTCCCATGTGAAGGAAGTCGCTGGTATCATCAAGCTGACCAAGCGAATTACCCAAGACAATATTTGCGATTTCAGCCAATACATCCTCGATATATTGTTCAATATCTTCATCATCTTTAATTTCTATCAAGAAGCTACTTGCCATTTTTTTTGCCAAAGGTTGATTTACACTGATCATAATCAGTGCGTTGATAATGCCCTTGAGGCTTACCAATGCAGTTAATTGTTTTAACTCAATTCTCTTAGACTTAAAGATTTCGGTAAAGGTTGTGATTGTATGATCTTCAACATGG
>NZ_JBVBZF010000191.1:0-6675 GCF_057447755.1 Fusibacter sp.
CCACCAATATATTATTTAAAAATATACCGTAAATTGCCAAGGTAAAAATAAGCATAAAAACTTTCATACCAACATCCTGCTGAGAGGATTGTACAAATATTTTTGATGTAATATTATGATCAAGTTCAATTGAAGCGATATTAGCTGAATTCTTGGTATTATGGACTATCCCCATTGCAAAGTTTAGGACCAGCAGAAGTGCTACTAGTGTACTCAAAACGGCATATAAGTTCCTCTTTTTACGATCTGCATTAAATTCCTTCATTTTCTTAACCCCTTTAAATATATTTAAACTGTGGCACTTCCGTTTCTGTAACTTTGGTAAAAACATCGTAATTTTTATCGATGATCAAATCATCCATTAATGATTTTAGACGTTCCAAATAAACGGCTTCACTTTCATAGTGACCAACATCTATAAGGGTCATTTTTGTTCCGTTAACCATTTGACTCTCATGATGCTTTAAATCTGATGTAATGTATAAATCCGCATGCTCTGATAAGGCCTGCTGAATAAAATCAGCCGAAGCACCACTACAAAATGCAATACGACTAATGACCTTATCTAAATCACCATTTGTAACTTTTAATGTTTCTTGATTGAATAAACTTTTTAAATTTTGTGCTATTTCAAGAAGCGTCTTTGACTTTGCAAGGTTGCCAACGACACCATAACCGATTTGGTCTTCACCCTCTAACACCTTAATTTGGTTAAGTTCTAAGGCATCACCTACAAAGCGATTAATGCCTTGAGAAAATGATCTATCCAGATTTGTATGCATCGCAACAAGTGCAATTTTATTTTCTATGAGCTTCATAACCAATTTTCCAGTCTGAGTTTCAGTGGTTATTTTTTTAAGGGGATTAAAAATCAAGGGATGATGTGTCACAACTAGATCAAAGCCTTCATCAATGGCTTCATTCATGACCTCTTCTGTTAAATCGAGCGCCAATAAAACGCGATCAACTTCTCGATCGGGATTGCCGATGAGTAAGCCTGAATTATCCCACACATCAGCGGAATCAAAAGGTGCAATCTGGTCCAAAATTTTTAGCAGTTTGCCAAGTGAAGTCACCATAATATCCTCCTTAATTTACATTGATAAAGCAGACAACAAGAGCTCTATTGTTTTCATTTTTTCTATACAATCTTTCACTCTAGGATTATTGATATCCTTTATTTTAGAACGTATTATTTCGTATTTTCGTCTTTTAAACTTAAGATAGTCTGCGTATGTCTTTAAAGAATCCGAATGCACCCTATAGCCAAATTCAAAATCATTTGAGTGATCTTTAACGCTAAAAGACTTTGTTGAATCATTTTGAACTGTTAATAAAGGTGGCATCTCTAAATCACTATTAAGTGACCTTACATACATGGCTTCATAGAATTTTTGGTCTTCAAAAGCATAGAAATCATAGACGATTTCAAAAGAATTTTCCAAAAGCCACTGTCTTAATATTTCTTGCTCGGTTTGAGGCTGTAAAAAAAGGCCTTTAAAAGAGTGAGATTTTTCTAAATCCTTATTGAGAATATCTTTAATTAAAGAACCACCCATCCCTGCAATAACAACATAATCTACTTCCTTTGACTTCAGTGGTTCTATACCTGAACCCAATCTAAAGTCAGCATCTTTTATATATTCAGAACCCATAAAAGTTGACTTAGCATTCTCCAGTGGTCCTGCATTTATATCGCATAAAATTGCCCTGCTGATAATATCTTGATCAAATAGATAATAGGGTAAATAGCCGTGATCTGTTCCTATATCAGCAATGGTCGAATCCTTTTCGACCCACTTTGCCATTTGATGTAATCTTTTGGAAAGCTTATGCTTTTTCATTCAAATCTCCTCAATCTCTAATCGTAATTGTTCTTGCGTTATTTATGTCTTGTGTTATTCATTTCCAGTGTTATTCATTTTTTAAACTAATCAATTACCGAATAATTATTTTGTATTATTCAATCTTATATGAATCATTTCCTATATTAAATTATATCAAAATATTAGCAGCACACCTAAAGAAAAAGAACTCGCGAATGCGAATTCTTTTATACATCACTAATATGACCTTACTATTACTCTAAATAATCCTTAAGTTTTTTACTTCTGCTTGGATGCTTTAATTTTCTTAACGCTTTAGCTTCAATCTGTCTAATTCTCTCACGTGTAACATCGAACTCTTTACCAACTTCTTCAAGCGTTCTTGCACGACCATCTTCAAGACCAAATCTTAATTTAAGTACTTTTTGCTCTCTCGGTGTTAGGGTTTCAAGTACTTCCATAAGTTGTTCCTTTAACATGGAGAACGCAGCAGCATCAGCAGGTGCAGGTGCATCATTATCTGGAATAAAGTCACCTAAGTGCGAATCTTCTTCCTCACCAATAGGTGTCTCTAAAGATACAGGCTCTTGAGCGATTTTTAAGATTTCTCTTACTTTTTCAACTGGCATGTCCATCTCTTTTGCGATTTCTTCTGGGATTGGTTCTCTGCCGAGTTCTTGAAGCAATTGTCTCTGAACTCTGATTAACTTGTTAATGGTTTCAACCATATGAACAGGAATACGGATGGTTCTTGCCTGGTCAGCAATCGCACGCGTAATCGCCTGTCTGATCCACCATGTTGCATAAGTTGAAAACTTGAAGCCCTTAGTCCAGTCGAACTTTTCTACAGCTTTAATAAGACCCAGGTTACCCTCTTGAATTAAGTCGAGAAAGAGCATTCCCCTGCCTACATATTTTTTAGCGATACTAACAACAAGTCTTAAGTTCGCTTCACACAGCTTTTTCTTAGCATCTTCATCGCCTTTTTCCATACGCTTTGCAAGCTCTACCTCTTCGTCACTTGATAAAAGCGCAACCTCGCCGATTTCCTTAAGATACATTCTAACAGGATCGTCTATATTGATTCCTTTAGGAAGTGATAAATCGATCGTGATCTCGTCTTCTTCCTCGTCTTCGTCATCGTCTTTGATTTTATCTAAGTCTTCAAGGTCGTCAAGATCATCTAAATCGTCAAGATTTTCAATTTCCTCAAGGTCTTCCAAATCAATGTCATCAAGATCGATGTCCTCATCCTCGTTATCTTCATCTTCTTCGTCATCAACATCAGTCGAAACGTTGATGTTCATGTCATTTAAAGCTTCAAAAACCTCTTCGATTTGATCTTTATCGAGTTCGAATTCTGATAACTTATCTTGAATCTCCTTGTAAGTAAGCGTCCCCTGCTTTTTACCCTTTTTGATTAAACCTTTGATGATGTCTTGGTGTTTGGCATTCAATTTACTGTTCAATTGAATTGCCTCCTTTCACTAATTTTCTTATTCTTTAAATTTATAGTTAGTCTTTTTCTCAACTTTTTGTGAAATAGTGTTCTGAAGAACAATTAACCTTTGAAGCTCTTTTAATAAATCTTGATGATAGTTTTCTGTCAATTTTTTATTAACGACTTTTATTTCTTCCTTGATGTTTTTTAAGAGTATATTATTGAGCACCAAGTCAATATCAATTTCCTCGACTTCGTCAATATAACTGTCTAATATTTCAATCAGTGATGTTGAGATGGTGATATCTGCATTTTCAATAATTTCCTGCTTTGAAAATGCATCATGGTTAGAAAAGTAGACCATAATATAATCAATAATATCTTGAGTGCCTTCAGAAAAATTAAACTGATGAATTAATTTTTTTTGCTCATCATCCAGCAAAGTGAACTTGTGAATGTAAAATGCAATCAGTTGATTCTCAAGATATTTATTTCGATCTGTCGTCAGCTTCACAGCTTCTTTTTTCTTTTGATCCCCTGTGAAACCATAATGACTTCTGTCATTGTAATTCTCTTTGTAGACTTCTTTGGCTACAAGATCATAGTTGACGTTAAGTTCATCACTCAAACGTTCAATGTGAAGATTTTTCTCAAACTCATTGATTAACTCACCAATAATAACAACGGCCTTTGATAGAAATTCAATCTTCTCTTGTTCATTATTGAGATTAAAGTTCTGTTTCAAATGGTTGAGTTTATACTCAGTCGCACTCATTGCATTGTCCAATTTGGCTTGAAATCGCTCCACACCATACTTTTTTAAATACTCATCTGGATCTAGGTTTTCACCTAAAACAACAACTCTAACTTTTTCAATAACCCCTTGTAGCACATCCAGACTTCGCAAACTCGCCTTTTGACCCGCTATATCAGAATCGTAGCAGATGATGACTTCATCTGCGTATCGACGCATCAACCGACCATGTTCTTTTGTGAGTGCAGTCCCAAGTGTTGCCACCGCGTTAGTGAAACCATTTACATGAAGTGCAATAACATCCATGTAACCTTCAGCTATTATAAGTTGTTTTTTGTCTTGCAAAGCGTTTTTTGCAAGGTTCAATCCATATAGGGTTTGGCTTTTATTAAAAATCTCCGTTTCTGGAGAATTTAAATACTTTGGTAAAGAATCGTCCATAACACGACCACCAAAACCAATCACCTTCCCCTTGGGATTTATAATCGGAAACATAATCCTGTTTCTAAAGCGGTCGTAATAGCGTTTTCCATCTTTTCCAGGTATGACAAGCCCGACTTTTTCAAGGCTTTTCATATCATACTTTTTAGATAATTGATTTATGATATCCTGCCATGCATCATTTGAAAATCCAATTCCAAATTGCTTGATCGTCTCAAAATCAATGCTTCGCTTTTGAAGATACATCATGGCATCTTCACTTGCACGCAAATTCTTATAATAGTAAATTGCCGCATCTCTTAATATATCATAAAACTGAGTATAATAGCTAGCACTTTTTTGATCTTTTCCTTTTTGAAATTTTGAAATATCAATATTATACTTGTCAGCAAGCTGTTCTACTGCGTCTATATAATCTAGATTTTCATAATTCATAACAAAATTTATTGCATTTCCCGCAGCACCACAGCCAAAACAATGATAAAGCTGTTTATCCTCAGAAATAATGAAGGATGCTGTTTTTTCATGATGAAATGGACACAATGCTTTATGGTTTTTACCTGATCTCTCAACAGTTATATAGCTGGAGATGACATCGATGATGTTTATATTTTCCAATATCACATCAAAGATATTGTTTTCATATTTGCCGCTCATCCATTTCCCTTTCTAATTACAATCGGTTCTTACACTGTTTATTATTCGACATCAAACCAATAAATCCTTTTAATATTAATAAACTTTAATATAAATTTTTGTATCCTAAAGAATTTAATGACCCACTTATATTAGAGCTCATTTGACAGACTAATTAGCCCCTTATCATCAAATTAAATTACTAGTACAGCCAAAACTTAGGAATAAAGATCTCTTTATAAACATTGACGGCATATCGATCAGACATACTGGCAACATAGTCCTTCACCGCTTCTAGACCTTCACTTTTATGATAATCTTCTGCGCGTTCTTCCGGCATCTTGTCTGGATTTTCCAAATAATAATTATAGAGTGATTCTACGATGTACTCGGCACGCTCTTCCTCTTTTTTAGCATCCTTATTCAAGTATACATGTTCAAACATGAACTTCCTAAGACGATTAAAAGCATCTTCTTTCTCAGGGCTCATGGAAATGAAATCCTTATTATAGCTATTCTCAATTAAGTCCAATATTAGCGTATTAATTCGCTTCCCGTGTGTATTGCCCAGTGATTGCAAAAACTCCCTAGGTATTTCAGACTCTGTAAGAACCCCAGCTCTTATGGCGTCATCAATATCGTGATTTAAATATGCGATTCGGTCGCAGATTTTGACGATTTGCCCCTCCAAAGTCACAGGAAGATTCGGCCCATTGTGATTTAAAATACCATCTCTCACTTCAAATGTCAAATTGAGACCAAAGGTGCTGTTGTTTCTTCTTTCTAAAAAATCAACAACTCTTAAACTCTGTTCATTATGCTTAAAGCCTGTGGGATGAATTTTATTTAATCGATCTTCACCACAGTGTCCAAATGGTGTATGGCCTAGATCATGACCAAGTGCAATTGCCTCAGTTAAATCGATATTGTAATTAAGTGCGCCTGCAATGGTCCTAGAAATCTGTGATACTTCTAGAGTATGCGTTAAACGCGTCCGATAATGATCGCCCTCTGGCGATAAAAAAACCTGTGTCTTATGCTTTAATCTTCTAAAAGCCTTAGAATGTGTTATTCGATCTCTATCTCTTTGATAATCTGTACGAATCGGACAATGTTCTTCTTCCATTCTTCGACCTTTGGATTCTGAAACCTTCTGGGCTCTTGAATCTAGCTGAACATGTTCAAGCGCTTCATGTTGTTCTCTTAATTTGATCATTGTCACACCACCTTCTAAATATAAATTAGGATAATTTCTTCTTATTTTAGTATGTATTAAACATTTATACCCATAAATCCTCTTTTTTCAGTCTAAAAGATTGTTAAATTTTAATGACTAAGAATCAGATCAAATAAATAAAGGGTATTATCTCATAATTACTATAAAAGATAATACCCTAAATTTTAGTGTTTCTAATTAACAACTGAATTTATACTATAATTATATGGCTAAACCTATAAATTATACTGATTTTACTGTTTGTTTTTAATCGCTGCCTGCGCCGCAGAAAGTCTTGCGATTGGCACTCTAAACGGTGAACAAGAAACATAGTTTAAACCAGTTTTATGACAGAACTCAA
>NZ_JBVBZF010000192.1:0-6652 GCF_057447755.1 Fusibacter sp.
AGATCATTCAATCTGATTCTGCTATTTGAAATGTAAGGTAAAGCAAAACTCGGTGCCTTCACCCTGTACGCTGTGAACAGAGATTGTTTCTCCCATAATGAAAAGAATTTCCTTGGCGATGGAGAGACCAAGGCCTGTTCCTTTTTTAGTTCTGGACTTATCACTTTTGTAAAAGCGCTGAAAAACAAATGGTAAATCTTCCTTGGAAATGCCGATGCCAGTATCAATGACTTTAACGACTAAGTGATCTGACTTGATTTCGGTGGTAAGCCTTATCTCACCATTTTCAGGCGTGAATTTATAGGCATTGTCCAAAAGGATAACGAGAATTTGTTCAACACGATCATAATTTGTATACACCGTTGGTAAGGTCTGAGGTGTATACGCCAAATGGATACGCTCATCCAGAAGTTTATAACGCTCATAGACCATTTCAAAAATGTCGTTTAAATCAATTTCACTTTTGCGAATAATGGCTTCATGTGTTTGAAGTCTCGAAAGCTCCATGATATCATCCACAAGCCTAGATAATCTTAAACTCTCCTGATAGATAATTTGATAGTATCGTTTGATATCCGCTTCATCTTTTACAACAGAGTCCATTAAAGGCTCAATTAACCCACGAATAGCAGTGAGTGGCGATCTCAGTTCATGAGAGACATTTGCAACATAGTCTTTTCTCAAATTCTCTAGTTTTTCCATTTCAGTAATATCTTTAAACAGAATTACAGCACCAACATTTTGATTTTTTTCATCTTCTATGGGTGCAATTATAATTTCTAAGATTGCCTCTCCCCAATGTGTCGTTTTAACGAATTGACGATTTTCAAAAATACTCATTTCGAGTTCTAAATTCAAAACATCCAGTTCACGAATATCAGTGCCGAGAAGCACATTTTCATCTAAATCAAATCTTTCGAATAGAACACTATTAAAATGTGTGATTTTAAAATTTTCATCGACAGAAATCATGCCTTCGGCAAGTGTATCAAGAACTTGGTGAAGACGGTTCTTTTCAATGAACAATTGCGAGAGACTCTTATAAACATTTGCAGAGAGGATATTCATTGATTTTCCCAAATAGCCAAACTCTCCTTCGACAGATTCATCTGCCTTTATGGAAAAATCACCTTCCAAAATCGACAGTGCAACCTGAGTGATGTTTCTTATTGGGCTGATAATGCGTTTTAATATAAAGTAGGAGAGCCCCATCACAAAAGGCATTACAATGATAATGGCGAGAAAGAGCGAATATAGGTATTGGTTTCGAATCCGTTCCATATCGGTCATTTCAGAGATTGCAACGACAGCCCCTTTTGTATTATTACCACTTAGGATCGGAACGCCGACGATTTCTACCGGTCTCATTGCAAAAATATGAACTTTATAGGCAACTTTTTCACCTGCAAATAGTTTGGTAAGTGCCAAGTCTATTTTTTTTTCAACTTCTTCTGACTTAATGGTTTCAAGCTTTGAGATTTTAGATTCATATATGAGACTTTGGGCCTCATCAAAAATATAATAGCGCGTATAGGCGTTTTCTGAAGCTCTTGTAAAAATTTGATCAAAAGCCTCTTGGGTGATATTGCCTTGAAGATACTGGTTTACATTTTCGGCGATAATGGTCAAATCTGGGATAAACTCATCACCCCTTATGTCACCAATGAGGTCCTCTGATAGGATGACGCCAAATAGGCCTGTGATAATAGAAGAAATCACTATGGCAATTGTCATTAAAAGAATAATCCTTCTTACAATAAAGCTTTTCACTGGTCAATCACCTCAAGTTTGTAACCAACACCATAAATCGTTTGGAGATCTACAATTGAGCCTGTTTGTGGGAGTTTTGCGCGGATGCGCTTGATATGTGTATCTACCGTCCGAGTATCACCATAATAATCGTAACCCCAAACCAAGTTCAGGATTTGGTCTCGAGAAAAAACCTGTCCAATATTAGAGGCGAGTAAAAAAAGTATTTCAACTTCTTTAGGTGTAGAAATAATGATTTCTTGTTTAAAAGTTACTTGGTATTTTTTAAGGCTTATTTCCAGTTGGCCAAATTTTAGCGACATGGCCTTGCCTTCAACTGCATTATCATTCACACGGCGACGAATGGCCTTAATTCTTGCAACTACTTCTCTTGGGCTAAAAGGTTTTACCATATAATCGTCGGCACCTAGCTCAAGACCGATGATTCGATCAATTTCTTCACCTTTTGCTGTGAGCATGATAATTGGAACCTTATTGGTTTTTCGTATTTCACGACAGACATCAAGCCCATTGAGCTTTGGCATCATAATATCCAATACAATTAGGCATGGATCGTGAGTTTTTAGCATTTGAAGCGCTTCTTCGCCATCAAAAGCAGAAACACATTCAAAACTTTCACCTTCAAGATATATTTTGAGAGATTCGTGAACAACCGGATCATCATCACAGATTAATATTTTATTTTTTTGCATATCTAACCTTCTTTTAAAAATCATAGTTTTTTAAGACTGCCATCTATAATACTATAGAATTAGATAGAGTTTAGCAATAAATTTTATGTGTTCGGCCATATTTATAAATGCTATAATTGAGTGTATGTTGAATTTTAGGAGAGATAAATATGTTTAGATGGAAGTCTATAAAAACAAAACTCATTGTCTACACACTTATAAGCTGTATTTTACCACTTATTTTGGGCAGTATTTACATAAAAAGCAGTCTTCAAAAAGAACTTTTTTCAAAAAACATTGAGGACTCTATGGCATTGCTAAAACAGACGGGAAAACATGTTGATGCAGTAATAATTGACCAGACACAACAATTGATCAGTCTAATGAATGATGACCCAAGACTTTTAGAGGTGGGTAATGAAATAAGATCCTACACGACTTATGAAAACACTAAGTATGAGAATTCAATTTCAATACAAGAACAGCGATTGATGGCTTATTTTGAAAAGGTAAAAGTTTCTTTTCCTTACTTAACCTTGGTTTCATATGGAACTGAATTTGGCGGTTATGTTGAATATCCTGAGTTTAAGCCTTCTGAATCATACGATCCTAGAGTTAGACCTTGGTATATTAATGCAAGAAGTGCTAATGGCATGGTCGTATCCGAGCCTTATGTTACCAGTGTGTCAAAAGAGCTAGTAATGAGCGTTGATCAAGCGATCAAAGATTCGTCAATGACACTAGGTGTTCTTAGCTTAACCATAAATCTACAAGATATTGTAGAATCTATCAATGATATTTCACTGGGAAAAACAGGAGAAATTTTGGTTATCAGTCCAGAGGGGAAATTTATTAATAGTCCATCACATCCTGAATGGTTATTAAAAGATGCAGAGGCGATTAACCAACCCATTTTTAATGAAATTATCGCAGGAAAATCCAAGTATTTTGAAGCTTTAATTGATGGTAACGCCAAGTTCTTCTGCCAATATAGATCGCCATCTTCAGGCTGGACATATGTTTCAATGATTAATAAGGATGAGGTTTTAAGTGACTCAAAACAAATGTTTGTCATGTTACTTTTTTCAGTCTGTTTGACCCTATTTTTCGTTGGATTAATGCTTATTGTGGTTTCAAAGAGAATCACAGACCCCATCGTTGAAATTACTGATGCAATGACTAAAATAGCAAAGTTTGACTTTGATTCAGAAGATGAAAATCTAATGCATCTAGACATGAAATCTAGTGATGAGATTGGTCGTATTGCAGGTGCTATGAGAGTCTTGGAAGTTAATTTTTTAGAGTTAAGAAACACTTTAAAAAATATGTCCTACAAGATTAAAGCCATTAAGGTCAATGAAGATACTGTGGAATTATTACGTTTATCCGAAGGTAATCCATTTAAAAGTGTCGTGGATTCTGTAAATGTTTTGCTTGGGAAAGTCCAAGAATACTTGGATCAAATTAAGTCATTTAACAATGAAATCTTGGAAAAAAATGAGTTGCTTGTAGCATCCGAAGAAGAACTGTCTGCACAGTTAGAGGAAATTCAAAGTCAAAAGCAAATGATTCAATTATTAGCTGAAGAAGATCCGTTGACTAAACTACCAAACAGACGTCAGTTTTATCGTGATTTAAGCCATTATCTTGTGTCAAATGAAAGATTCTCAATCTTATTGATTGATCTTGATAACTTTAAAGACATTAATGATACTTTAGGCCATGTTTTTGGTGATAAAGTACTGGTTTGTTTTGCTGATATTTTAAAAAAATTTGAATCGGATCAAATTAACGTCTCACGATTTGGTGGCGATGAATTTTTAATTATATATAGAAATTATGGTGATTTAAAGACCCTTGAGGGTTTTGTAGAAGATTTGTTTGCTTTCTTTGAAAAGCCAATCTCGATTGAACAACATGAAATTTTGATAAATTTCAGCATTGGAATATCACTCGTACCTGATAATTGCAAGGAGAGTGAAAGCTGTATTCGATTTGCAGATATTGCGCTTTATCATGCTAAAGCGATGGGAAAACACACCTTTGCCTTTTTTAATAAATCAATGGAAGACTCCGTTAAAGAACGCTTGAAAATAACCGGGATTTTAAAAGAAGCTATTTTAAATGACGGATTTACCATTGTTTATCAGCCTCAAGTAAGCTTAAAAAATGGTGAAGTATCTGGTTATGAAGCCTTAGTGAGATTGAAAGAATATGAGTATTCACCCTCGAAATTCATTGAGATTGCAGAAAAGGAAGATCAAATCATTAAGATCGGAAGAATTGTCACAGAGCTTGTCATTAAGCAACTAGCAATTTGGAAACGAGAAGGGCTTTCTTTAAAACCGATTTCCATTAATTTTTCTGTTGGTCAATTAATGGATAGGACATACAAGGATTTTCTGTCACGCCTATTGGAAGACTATGACATATCAAATGATCTTATTGTAATTGAGGTTACTGAAACTGTATTTATTGAGAATAAAAAAGAGGCACTCGAATTTTTTAATCAATTAAATGAAATCGGAATTGCAATCGCGATTGATGACTTCGGTTCTAAATATTCATCTATGTATTATCTTAAATCCTTTTCAGCTAGTATTTTAAAATTTGATAGACAACTCTGTATGCATATTTTAGAACATTATAATGACGAAACACTAAAAAAATTGGTTGGGTTTATTCATTCATTAAATCTAAGAGTTGTTGCAGAAGGGATTGAAGAACCGGATCACGTAAGACGTTTTATAAATTCGGGGTGTGATTGTATCCAAGGATTTTACTTTAGCAAACCTATATCGCCAGAAGTTATAAAAAAAGCTGCGATAATAAAGTATGACTTGATATAAGTTGAGAAATCATGATGATATTTAGTTGCACGAAATAAAAAAGATATGCTATAATAATTCGATATTTTAAATGTTGAATTTGTATAAAGAGGTTAATGCGTTGGAAAAATCAAAAAGAATAAACTTAACAGAAGGTTCTATTATTACAAACCTACTCAAAATGGCACTTCCAATTATGGGAACAAGCTTTATGCAGATGGCTTACAACATGATTGATATGATTTGGATTGGTTTTCTAGGATCAAAGGCAGTAGCAGCTGTTGGCATTGCTGGATTTTATGTGTGGTTTTCATTTGCATTCATTTTGATTGCGAAAACTGGAACGGAAATCAAGGTTGCCCAGAAGACAGGTGCAGATGATGAGCCTGCGGCTGAGTCTTATGCCCGATCGGGGTTTCACATCATATTTACAATTGGTATTTTATATACTCTAGCACTTATTATATTTAAAGACAATCTCATTCAATTTTTCAACACACGTGATTTAGAGGTTGAAGCAATGAGCAAAATTTATTTGGTCATCATTGCTCTAGGCATTGTTTTTTCTTTTTCAAATCAAGTTTTCACAGGCATTTTTAATGGAAGAGGTGATAGCAGGTCGCCCTTTAAAATAAACGCAACAGGTTTAATCATCAATATTCTACTTGATCCAATACTGATTTTGGGGTTTGGACCAATTCCTGCTTTTGGCGTTGCCGGTGCTGCGTTTGCCACCATATTTGCACAATTTATTGTCTTTATGCAGTTTGCTTATTTTATTAGGTTTAAACACAGTTTGTTTCACCATTTTACATTTTTTAAACGACCTGACTTTGAGAGTATTAAATCAATCGTCAATATGGGCATCCCACCAGCTTTGCAAAGTGGCCTATTTACCTTTATTTCTATGATTATCGCAAGACTGATCGCCGATTATGGTGCAACGCCGATAGCCGTACAAAAGGTAGGTTCCCAAATAGAGGCGATTTCATGGATGACAGCTGGGGGCTTTTCAGTTGCCTTAGGTGCTTTTGTTGGACAAAACTATGGCGCTGGACAGTACAAGAGAGTGCTTGAGGGATATCAAAAGGCAATGGGTGTGGCCTTTGCCTTGGGAATTTTCAACACAGTTCTTCTGTTTTTTGGCGCAAAATGGTTATTTATGATTTTCATCAGAGAGCCATTAGCCATTTCACAGGGCATCGACTATTTAAAAATCCTCGCTATTTCACAGTTATTTATGTGTATTGAAATCACCGCTTCTGGTGCTTTTAATGGCATAGGAAATACAAAACCGGCTGCTATAACAAGTATTGTTTTTAATCTTATGAGAATTCCACTTGCTTATTACCTTAGTACTCAAACGAGTTTGGGCTTAAATGG
>NZ_JBVBZF010000193.1:0-6633 GCF_057447755.1 Fusibacter sp.
TAGAACCTGTCACCACGGATGAAATGGCAGAGATCGCTTTGCATTTGGAAATAAGAAAACCTAAAAGTATCAAAGAAGTGGCAAAACTTAGTGGCAAGTCTGAGAAAGAAGTTGAAGAAGTACTTTACAAGATGGCGGTAGACGGTTCTGTGAAATTGGAAAGAGAAAATGGCGAGGATTATTATTTTCTAGAGCTCTTTGTACCTGGAGTCATGGAGTATATGGTTGCCAACAAAGAAAATGTGGAAAAGTATCCTGTTATCGGTGAATGTTTTGAGGAGTATACGCGAAAACTAGGAGGCTTAATGGCAGGCAATTTGCCCGTAGGGCTGGGGGTAATGCGTGTTATACCCATTGAGAGTGCCATAGAGGGAGACACGAGAAGGGCGTCTTATGAAGAGATTGCCTATCTACTCAATAATCACGACGTTTTCTCTGTGGCCGACTGTGCTTGTCGTACATCAATGCGTATCATTGGTGAGGGATGTGGTCATACGGTTGAAGAGATGTGTATTCAACTTGGACCCGCTGCAGAATACTATATCAGGACAGGAAAGGGCCGTGAAATAACCAAGGCTGAAGCCATTGAAATTTGTCAAAATGCGGAGAAAGAAGGCTTGGTACATCAGATTCCAAATCTATCAGGGCCAGGTAAGGCATTAGCGATCTGCAATTGTTGTGGTTGCTCTTGCTTTGGTCTCAGAAATACAACTTTTTACCGAAACCCAGATTTCTCAAGATCAAACTATGTGGTTAAAGTGGACCGTGATAAATGTGTGGCATGTGGTGAGTGTGTGGAAAATTGTCATGCCAACGCTTTGGTTCTTGGACAAAATTTGTGTACCAACACAACAAGTAATTTAAAAACTGAAAAAGAGACGCCTTATGATACAAAATGGGGCAAGGACAAGTGGAATTTTGACTATAGAAACCGAAAAGTGGTTGATGCGGAAGGCACCAGTCCGTGTAAAGCAGAATGTCCTGCCCATATTGCAGTGCAAGGTTATGTAAAAATGGCATCGCAGGGTAGATACAAAGAAGCGCTTGAACTTATCAAGAAAGAAAATCCATTTCCTGCGATATGCGGCCGGATCTGTCCGAGAAATTGTGAATCGGCTTGTACTAGGTCTGATTTAGATGAACCCTTGGCTGTGGATGAAATCAAGAAATTTGTTGCAGATCAGGATTTAAATGCAGCAAATAGATTTATCCCAGAAAAGCGTGCAGATAGACCGGAAAAAATTGCAATAATTGGTGCTGGCCCAGCAGGATTATCCTGCGCCTATTTCTTGGCGGTTGATGGTTATCAGGTAAGTGTATTTGAAAAACAATCAAAACTTGGTGGCATGTTGACTCTTGGTATTCCTTCTTTCAGATTGGGAAAAGAAATTGTAAGTGCTGAAATAGATGTTTTAAAAGCGCTTGGCGTGTCTTTTAAAACAGGTGTGGAAGTGGGCCGAGACATTACGATTTCAAAACTTAGAGAACAGGGCTTTAGTGCTTTTTATATTGCAATTGGGGCACAAAGTGGTCGTTATTTAGGGCTTGAAGGCGAAGCATCAAAAGGTGTGGTCTCAGGTGTGGAATTCTTGAGAGATGTTAGTCTGGATAAGGCAGGACAGTTAGAGGGGCAAGCCATTGTCATAGGTGGTGGCAATGTTGCAATCGATGTTGCTAGAACAGCAGAAAGAATGGGGGCATCAAAAGTGGATCTTTTCTGTCTGGAAAGTCGTTCGGACATGCCAGCCCTTGAAGAGGAGATTGAGGAAGCCTTATCTGAAGGCATTCAGATTAATAATTCATGGGGCCCTAAACGTCTTATACATGAGAACGGTGTGGTGCAAGGCGTTGAATTTCAAAGATGTATTTCAGTTTTTGATCAAGATGGCAAATTCAGTCCGAAATTTGATGATGGCGAAACGAAAGTCATCATGTCAAATCATGTGCTAATTTCTGTGGGTCAAGGTATGGATTGGGGAAATCTTGTAGATGACACTGCAATGACATTAAATCCTAATAAGACCCTTATGGTCGATCCTGTAACGTATCAGACAGCTGAAAAAGATGTATTTGCAGGCGGTGATGCCGTCACAGGGCCTAAGTTTGCAATTGATGCAATCGCACTTGGCAAACAAGGTGCAATTTCAATACACAGATTCGTCCATGGTGATAACTTGGCGATTGGCAGAGAACGCGAGTATCGTGCACTTGACAAGGCAAATCTCGATATGAAAGGCTATGACCTGTTGCCGAGACAAAGAGCACTTCACGTTGATGGTTCAAAATCAAAGGAGACTTTTAAAGATTTAAGGGCAACATTCACTGAAGCGCAAATTCAAAGAGAAACAGAACGCTGTTTAGGTTGTGGTGCAGTGGTCTCAGATGTCTATCAATGTGTGGGTTGCGGTGTGTGCACGACAAAATGTAAATTTGATGCCATCTCCTTGGAGCGTAAATATGACAGTCCCGGAGTTGAGTTTAGCCAGATGAAGTCGGCTGTTATCAAACATGCTGTTAAACGTCAAGGCAGAATTGCAGTGAAGTCCGTCAAGAAAGCCGTCTTCGGACATAAAAATTAAGAGCCTCAATGAGACTTATAATAAAGGAGATGTCTTGCTTTGCATGAAATTGGCGTGGTGATAGAGGTTATTAAGAAAGTAGAAGGTTTTGCTAAGGAGAATTCAATTACAAAAATTGATACCTTGGTCCTTCAAATTGGGGAACTTTCGTCAATGATACCAAGATATGTTGAAGCTTGTTTTCCAGCAGCGGTAGAGGGGACAATTTTGGAGAAAACCAAGCTCAGGATTGAAATAATACCGGCAAATGCCATCTGCGGAAATTGCCAGTCCGTCTACAATCTGATTGAACATAAAAAAATTTGCCCCAAGTGCAAGGGGGCAGATGCAGAACTTTTAAGCGGTAGAGAATTTATGATAAAAGAAATAATCGCATTTTGATTGATACTGGCCCTCCAAATTGCTAAAATAGCAATATGGAGGGCTGTTCTATGTCGCGAATCAAGTTCAATAACTTAATCGGCTTCATGCTTGCCATAAGCACGGAGGACTCATTTTAATTAAAACACATAAGAATAAATTAAAATGGGAGATTAATATGAAGAGAACAAAGGAAATGATACAGGAAAGTTCAATTTGGGCAGGTTTAAACAAGCCGGATATAGGCGTTGACGAGGCAGACGTGGTCGTTTTTGGGATTCCTTATGATGGGGGCGTAAGTTTTAGAAATGGTGCAAAAGAGGCACCAGAGGCCTTGCGTGAAATCACTTATACCATAGCGCCAACCACAGAGTATTTTGAAGATATCTCCGAACTCAAAGTTAAAGATTTAGGTGATATGACGGCAAATGATCGAAATCTCTTATTCAAAGCGGTTGAAGATACAGTGTGTGATTTGGTTATAAGAAACAAGTTCTTTACGATGATTGGTGGAGATCATTCAACGACAATCCCTGTGCAAAGAGGGATAAATAAAGCACTTAGTGAACCCTTTGGTATCATTCATATTGATGCACACTTTGATCTCTGTGATACCTTAGAGGGTGATTATTTGTCACATGGTTCCACTGAGAGAAGAGCTCTTGAGCTCAGTAATATAAAGGGCTTGGATCAGCTTTTTTTCATTGGGATTAGATCCATTGAAATGGATGAGCACAAGTTCTTGAGTGAGAATCCTGTCAATGTAATCAATGCACATCAGTTTAATGCAATGGGTGTGGATGCGGTAATTGAAGCTGTAAAGTCAAAGATGAGCTCTTATAACAAAGTATACATGACGCTTGATATAGATTGTTTGGATCCGGCATATGCTGGTGGCACTGGCACACCTCAATTTGGAGGTTTAACTTCGCGAGAGTTGCTTAACCTTCTCAGGGGTTTGTTTGATTTGCCTATTATAGGATTTGACGTCGTTGAAATTGCACCCAAATTAGATCCAGCACTAACAGCATTATTTGCTGGTAGAAAAATTATTACAGAATGTTGGGGGCATCAATTGAGAAAGCAAAAGTGTCAACAAGTTAAATCGTCAGAATGAGAAATCACATGATTTCTATAGTATGAAAAGAAGAGCCTTTGGCTCTTTTTTTATCATTTTATTCAATAGAATTTGAGCAAAAAGCTCTGATGAGGCATGTTCAACCTTGAACCATGTTGATGAAAATTATTTGAGGCATCATGAGATGGCTAAAATATTTTGGGTTCAAATCGTGGTTAAATGCGATGATTTTTAGACAGTATAGTTGACTGGTAAACTAAAATTATGTTATGATTTATAGAGCATAAAAACCTGAAGATAAGAATCTAAAGATAAGAACCTAAAGATAAGAACCTAAAGATAAGAACCTAAAATAAGAATTAAAAAATGGGTGTCTGTAATTAAGAACTCGATTAAGAAAATCTGAAAATCCGTTTTGTGATATGGAAAAGGAGGCATACTATGAAGGCAATGGCTTTTGGCGCGTTGATTAGGGGGATAACTGCCAATATCAACTACTATATTGGGGAAAAAATAGAACCTTTTGGTGTAAAACAAGGTCAATTTGAGTACTTTATTCAAATATATATGAATCCAGGTATTAATCAACTTGAACTGGCTAGAACCAAAAATGTTGGAAAAGCAAGTGTGACTAAAGCCATCAAGATACTGGAGGATCAAGGCTTTGTAAGAAGAACGGTCGATCCAAAGGACCGTAGAAACATAAGGTGTTATATTACGGATGCTGGTAGGGACATTGTAGAAAATTTTTTAAAGGTGCAGGAGGATATTCAACAGAATATATTTCTTGATTTTACAGAAGATGAAAAAAAACAGTTTTATATGAGTCTGGAAAAGTTGCATAGAAATTCAACTTTATTGATTGAGCGTTCTTGATGTCTTCAACCCATGTTTCAACTCATGTTTCAACCCCTATCAATCTACAAGTCAATAAATCAAATTGTGTCTAAAAGAATTGAAGGTATAATGGTATTTGTTTTGAAATTTGATACAATAATAGATAGACAATACATTATGAAATAGACAATTCATTTTCATGACACAGATTTGAGGGGGAGACATAATGAACTACAAAGCGGTGGGCCTTGCGATTTTAGCGGCCGTTCTCTATGGGATCAGTGCACCGATATCAAAGCTATTGCTTGTTGAATTATCACCAACTTTTATGGCGGCCTTGCTATATTTGGGGGCTGGTATAGGGATGATTGGCCTTAATCTCTTTAGAAAGAGCAAGGGGATAGAAAGTTCAGAGGCGAAAATATCTAGAGTGGAATTACCTTATGTTGTGGGCATGATCCTGCTTGATATTGCGGCACCGATCTTTCTAATGATTGGATTATCTCTGACGACATCATCAGATGCGTCACTTTTAAATAATTTTGAAATAGTTGCGACTTCATTGATTGCCATGATTATTTTTAAGGAAACCATTGGCAAGCGGTTATGGATTGCGATTATACTCATTACAATTTCAAGTATGCTTTTATCCATAAGCAACTTTAGCGATTTTCATTTTTCCCTTGGCTCGATATTCGTTTTGATGGCTTGTATTTCATGGGGCTTTGAAAACAACTGTACACGAATGCTATCACTGAAAGACCCGCTTCAAATCGTCACAATAAAGGGTATTGGATCAGGTACAGGGGCCTTGTTGATTACCATTTTCCTGAAAGCCTTTACATTTAACTTGACTTACATCTTAATCGCATCGGTTTTGGGCTTTTTTGCATACGGCATGAGCATTTATTTTTATATCATGGCACAAAGGGAACTCGGTGCAGCGAGGACCAGTGCTTATTATGCGACCGCCCCTTTTATAGGGGTCATGATTTCATGGATAATGCTCCATGAAAAAATCACGGAGCATTTCTTATTTGCTCTATTTTTAATGATTCTAGGTGCATATTTTGCCGTTACAGAGGTTCACAAACACAAGCATGAACATCAGGCCATGATACATGACCACAAGCATAATCACAGTGATGGCCATCACAATCATAATCATGCGCTTGATTTTAAAGGTGAGCATTCACATATACACACGCATGAGGTGATGACGCATCGACATGCACACTTGCCGGACTTACATCATAGACATTCACATTAAATCCTATTATTTAGAAAACTCTGAAGCCGATTGATACACGGCTTCTTTTGATTCTGAGGACAATATTTTTTCAATCAGTATTGCCCCGATTAAGAAGACTGTTAGGTTGGTAGTAATGTGTAAAATGGTAAATAGTGCACCGAATGACGTGTATTCAAACATGACCATGGGAAGCTTAGCTGTTGACCATACACCTAGGAAGAACATGACATAGGATAGACGTGCTCTTTTCTTAAGGAGTATTGCGGCTAGTGGAAAAGCGGCATATAAAGGACCGGCTGCAAATGAGCCTAGAAGCAAGGCGATGCCAAGCCCCTTGATGCCAGAGTGCTCACCCATGTATTTTATCATAACTTCTTTAGGAACCCAGACATCCAATAAACCGATCAAGAGTAGGATTGGTGGTAAAACGCCAAGCATGGTCAGAAAATTCGAAAGTGTTAGGCTGTTGGCTTGCTTACCAAATTCAGGAATTGTGAGGTTAAGTAGAAGAAGGGCTAAAGCCGTAA
>NZ_JBVBZF010000194.1:0-6588 GCF_057447755.1 Fusibacter sp.
CCCTATATGGGTTCTTTTTTATTTTTATGCCTTTCAGCGATTGCAGTTGTTTCAAACTTAATATATAATCTATAATCAAATAATAAAAATGATTGGATATTCAACTAAAATCCCTAAAGAATAAGACTTGAGGTGTATTATGAAGATTGGATTTCTTGGTTCCAAAATAAGAATTGATGATATTAAGGAGATCCTCAGTACCCTTTTTACAGATATTACACCTGTATTTATTGAGGAAGATTTGGCCTATTATCAAGAAAGTGTTGAAAAACAATTGCGAGAAATTAAGCCCTCAGTGGATGGCTTTATTTTTTCTGGTGAATTGCAGCATGAATATTATAATTATATTTTTTCCCCTGATGTGCCTTGTGATTATTTGAAAAAGGATTGGTCATCCCTTCAAATCGCATTTATAAAAGCATCCTTAATGGGCCTTGATTTTAGAAATGTCAGTATAGACAGTTATTCAAATTCTGAACTCCACTATCTCTTTACAGACCTTGATATTGATTTTAATGACAACAAATTCTATTTCATCAAGCGTAGACGATTTGATAAATCTTATATGGAAAAGGTAATAGAAGAACATGTTTCACTCTATAAGTCAAAAACAGTAAGAGGTTGTATCACAGCACTCTTCCCTGTATATAAAAGGCTGCTGGAGCTCAGCATCCCCTGTATCTATGTCAAACCAACTGCAGAAAACATTATTAAGACCATTCATCATATTATTGAACTCTGTGATTTAAGACAAAATCAAATTGGGCATACAGCAATTCTCAATGTCAAAATCATACCCAAAAAGGATTATTCCTATATCCGCAAGGATGAATATCTATATATGCATGAGAAAATCAAAGTGGCTGAAGAAATCTATTATTTTGCGCGCAACACTAAGGCAGCTGTGGTCAGTGAATCCAACGACCGCTTCATCATATTGATGAACAAATCGGATTTATTTGAATACACTCAGGGATTTCAATGCTTTTATCTGATCAACTCTATTTTTGCCAATACAAATTGCGATGTTAACATAGGGATAGGATATGGCTTCAATCCCAGTGAGGCAAAAGCCAATGCCAATATCGCCATTGATCGCTTGGATGACTTGAACCCAAACATAACCTATATTGTACCTTATGAAAATTCAGTAATCGGTCCCTTGTATTTTCTAAATGAAGAATACTCCTCTGAAAAACGCGTTGAGGAGAAACTCTTTCTGGAGATATCAGAAAAGACAGGCATATCGCAAACACTACTCTATGATCTTTATATTCTCATGGAGAAGCAGAAAAAGAACAGTTTTACATCGCCTGAGCTCTCTAAAAATCTCAACATCTCTCAGCGCAGTTCTAACAGACTGCTGCTAAAGCTAGAGGAATTCAATTTAGCTTCACATGCTGGGAAACAGCTCACTGGAAAGTCCGGTCGCCCCAGCGACATTTATGAAATTGTACTCAACAAAAGCAACCACTAATCGAATAGGAGTAATTTATGAGTTTTTCAAACATACTAGCAGAAATATTAATCCTCGTCATCTATGTTATTTTAGGCTTCTACATCAAAAAGAAAAAATACCTGACAGATGCAGGTATACAAGATATTAGTAAAATTGTCGTTAATGTCGCCATGCCACTGCTTGTTATTTCAGCAATCAACATTGATTATAAAGCAGAATATGTACACAATATGATCATCATTGCAATCGCCTCATTTTTATATTTGACAATTGTGACCCTGATCAGTTCAAGGCTAGCCCCTAGGATCTCTGATATTGATAACCACAAAAGCTCCATAAGATACTCTTTAACCTTTGGCAACACTGTTTTTCTTGGCTACCCTATCAGCTATGCCCTTTTTGGTGAGCTTGGTATTTTTTACGCCTCTATTTATGTTGCCATGCAAAATATCTTTCAGTGGACTGTCGGCGTTCATATTTTTAAAAGAGAAAAATTCTCATTAACGTCATTGAAACGTCTTCTAAACCCAGGTTTAATTGCCATCACCATTGGACTTGTCATGTTTTTTATCGGCCTTAAAACGCCTAGCTATCTCTTGAGAGTCATCAAGGGCGTTGGGGCGATATCTGTGCCGCTGGCTCTAATGATTATCGGTGCAACGCTCTCGGAATACAAGCTTAAGGATATTATCGTAGATCGTGAAGCCCAAAAGGTCTCCATTTTAAAATCCGTTATTTTTCCGGCTGTCTTTTTGTTTGTATTGATGTTCCTGCCTTTTAATCCCATGATTAAGGGCATTTTAATCATACAAACGGCAGCTCCTGTCCAAGCATCGGCTGCCTTGTTTGCAAAGAATTTTGGTGGGGCTTCAGGGATTGTGGCTAAGTGTGTTGCCTTCACAACCCTACTCTGCACCATCACTATTCCAGTATTCCTTATGTTTGTTCAATAAGCCTTCATGTTGCATTAAGGTTGAAATTCAAAAGTACTTAGTCTAAAAAAGATTCAATTTCACTGGCTTCTAAGATTGACGCCGTAATTAAAATAATTCTTTCTATTGCAGAGTCCAAAAGGGCATATTCTCTGTTGGTGTGATTCCACTCCCCTTTTGGACCCATGCTACATAGGCACGGTACACCTGCCATGGTTATAAAAGCAGCATCAGATGAGCCGCCAATATGCACCGGCTGGGGTTCGCCAAAACCATACTCTAAGGAAATTGACTTTACGAAGTTAAAGGCCTTTTGGTTGAGCGTATTTGAAAAAGGCGGAAATCCACCATCTATAAATACGATGCCTGTGGTTCCTTCAATTTCATTTTTGGAAGCGATTGCTTCGATTTCATTAATGATGTCTTGCTTCATGGACAAATCTTTATATCGGACATCCACTTCAATCTCAGCATAATCTGGCACTGCATTGGCTACAGTACCGCCTTTTATTGTGCCTACAGAGAAAGTGACATCCTTGTATTTAGAGTTTAGGGCTTGTATTTTTAAGATCTTGCTTGCCATTTCTTGAATTGCATTGATGCCATCCTCAAAGTTGGCACCAGCATGAGCTGATTTACCTCTTGTGGCTACACGACATGCTATTCTGCCTTTTCGGGCAACTGTTATCGAATTGCCAACAAGACCTGTTTCCATATTGAAAGCAAGCTTGTAGCCTCTGCTCTCTTCTGTCATCAAGTCCCCTTGATTTGAATGCTCATGGCCATGCTCTTCGTCACCACTGATTATTACCTTTATCGGTTTTTTATAATCAAGGGCTTTGAGCATTTTGATAATATAAAATATAAGGTTGATTCCGCCTTTCATATCAAGTACACCCGGACCAAAAACTTTACCCTTTTCTACTCTGAATGGGTTCTGTGCTAAAAAGCCGTCCTTAAAGACCGTGTCCATGTGGCCGGATAAAATAATGCCTTCACTTTTATCCCCCTGCCCCATTTCACCGATCAACAAGGGGCCTACCGACTCATATTCAACGGTTCGAGTTGTAAGTCCCAATGATTCCAATTCATGCTTTATGAACTCACAAACATTGGTAACGCCTGCCTTATTATGAGTAAAACTTTCAATCTCCACAATCTTTTTCCATGTATCGAGGATGGTTTCTTCGTCAATACCGCATTTCTCTACCGCTTCTAAAATTGCCTTATTCATATCTGGCTCCCTTCGATTTATTTAAGTCCATTATAGTAATTTTAAAAAAGGCCTTATAGTGACCAAAATCTGTCCGTAATCCAAGTCTTAACTCGCCACAGTGTACTCAGTGCAATGCAAATGAATTTTAGACATATTATAGCTCGTTTTTAGTCTTGATGAATCTGTTAATATTTCGATAACAATTATCGACGTTTTGTTAACAAATATAGGGGTTTTGTTAATGCTCGATTTGTAATCAAAAATATGAAAAGGAGCGACATTATGACGAATACTACTCAAAATGCAAAAAGAAAATTTAAAATGCCTGATACCTACGTGCTACTGGTATTTTTTATTCTCGCAGCTGCTGCGCTGACTTATATTCTCCCAGCAGGCACCTATGATATGGTCGGTGATACCAAACAGTTGGACCCAAACTCATTCCATTTCATCGATAAGACGCCAGTTAATCCATTCCAAGCGATTTTAGCGATTTCAACTGGTATGACAAAAGCCGCTTCCATTATCTTTACTGTTTTCTTAGTATCAGGTGCCTTTAAAATCATCAACGACACCGGATCAATAGACTCAGCAATCGACGCCCTGTCTCAGCGTCTCAAATCAAAAGTCATTATATTAATTCCTATTATCATGATTGCAATGTCAGTATTGGGTTATTTGGGGATCATCGTAAATCAAACAATCGTATTCATTCCTATAGGCTTGTTAATCGCTAGGAAACTGAAAATGGATCCAATCGTTGGACTCTCTATGATGTATCTCGCGACTTATTCTGGATTTATTGGTTCAGGTATGGACCCTTTTACAATCGTTGTTGCTCAAAAAATCTCAGGTTTACCAATTCTTTCAGGCATCGGCTATCGAACATTTATCTTTGCATGCCTATTAGGGGCAGCCATTATTTATCTTATGATTTATGCAAAAAAAGTAATGGAAGATCCTTCTAAATCAATTCTTGGTACAAATTACGAGTGGGCTATAGAAGAACACCATACAGCAACTTTTAGCTCAAAGCACAAGATTATTTTAGTTGCATTATTCTTCACCTTTGCCTTCTATATCTACGGTGCTCAAAACCTCAAATGGGGCATGGGCGAACTTAATACCGTCACTATTTTGCTGGCGATATTTAGTGGTCTTATAAGTGGTATGAAATTTGACATGATGAGCAAGTCCTTTGTGGACGGCTGTAAGATGGCTGTATTTTCAGCATTACTCATTGGTTTTGCAACTGCCATTTCAGTGGTATTGTCACAGGGTAATATCATTCATACCATCATCTATTACTGCTCAATGCCGCTTAGCCACTTATCCAGTTATTTCTCTGCCCTCTTTATGTTCTTCTTCAACTGGGGCTTCAATTTCTTCGTACCTTCGGGCAGTGGACAGGCGGCTGTTGTAATGCCAATCCTCGCACCACTCAGTGATGTAATTGGTCTTTCAAAGCAAGTGACCGTTTCTGCTTATAAATACGGCGATGGTATTACAAACCTCATCATCCCAACCTCAGGGACATTGATGGGCTTTATCGGACTTGCTAAGATTCCTTATGAAAAATGGCTTAAGTTCATACTCCCACTAATCGGCATCTGGACAGCAATCGCATCAGCTGCGGTATTAATTGGTGTTGCAATCGGCTTTTAAAGAGATTGGCACTGGTTAATGTTATGGAGGTAAATATGGAACAAGCCTTAAAGGGCATTAAAGTACTAGACCTAACACGTGTGCTTGCCGGCCCTTACTGCACAATGATTCTAGCAGACATGGGGGCTGAAGTCATTAAAATCGAAGCACCCACCAAAGGTGACGATTCAAGACAGTTCGGACCCTATATCAATGGCGAAAGCGCCTATTTTATGAGTATTAATCGAAACAAAATGAGCATGACACTCAATTTGAAAAATCCCGAGGCAAAAGCTGAGTTTTTTAAGCTTATCAAGGCAGTGGATGTCTTAACTGAAAATTTTAAACCAGGCACCATGGAAAAATTGGGTCTTGGTTATGAGGTTTTAAAAGAAATCAATCCACAGCTAATTTATGCGGCAACTTCAGGCTTTGGTCACACTGGGCCCTACAGCCAAAGACCAGCATATGACGGTGTCGTTCAAGCCATGGGCGGCATCATGAGTATCACAGGTGAAAAAGGTGGTAAGCCCATGCGCGTAGGCCCTTCCATCGGCGATATTATGGCAGGTATGTTCACAGCCATAGGTATCTTAGGCGCACTGAACTACCGAAACGAGAAGGGAATCGGCCAAAAGATAGATGTGAGCATGCTGGACTGCCAAGTTGCCGTTCTGGAAAATGCAGTCTCAAGATATTTTGCAACTGGTCAGTCCCCTAGACCTGAAGGCAATCGACACGCTTCCATCGTCCCCTTTGAACCCTTTGAAACTCAAAATGGCGAAATTATGATTGCTGTTGGCAATGACAGTCTTTGGGCAAAATTTTGTACAGTAATAAATCTAGATGCCTTGATCCACAATGAAAAATTTGCAAGCAATCCGTTACGTGCTCAAAATTACGAAACCCTACGTCCTCTTATCTCTGGGGTCTTAAAATCAAAAACCACTGAAGCATGGCAGGGGCTATTTGATGCCTCAGGGATTCCCAACGGGCCTATAAACGATGTCGAAAAAGTAGTCACAGACCCCCAAATTCGCCATCGTGAAATGATTATTGAGATGGACCATCCCATTGCTAAGACGGTTAATATTCCAGGCTTTCCAATAAAAATGAGCGTGACTCAAGGTAAACTCCATAAGTCATCACCCGTTTTAGGTGCAGACACCGAACATATCCTTAAAACCTATAACGGTTTGACCGATAAAGAAATTGCTGCCCTTAAAGACAAGGGGGCTATTTAAGTTCAAGTTAGCACTTTATAGACCCTCTAAATAGATAAAAACAGCTGTTTTAGTGAAAGATCCCTTTCTTCTGAAACAGCTGTTTTAAATGTC